>JAKLIR010000017.1 GCA_022709505.1 bacterium
GTTCATGTACATCCCGGTACACTCACTTCAAAAATGCTCCTTCCGCCTTGCATTTCATCCGCTCTGAATCATTGCTCCCAAATCCCAATGAAGGATTCGGGTTGAAAAATCCGGGAAGGCGCGCATTGAGTCCGGATCGAGTTCAGCCGGGGAATCAGATCGGATATCTGTCGAGAGGTATGACTTCGACCGTTTCACCCTTTTTCAGCAGTGAAATCCCTTCCGGCATGATTATGAAACAGTTGGCGAGCAGCATCGACATGAGGATTCCCGAGCCTTGATGGCCCGTTGTTCTCACGGTGACGCCGTCCTTGCCGCGTGTCGCGACTCCGCGCATTATTTTCGCTCGTGCGGGCTTGTCGCTCACCTCGTGTTCCATGCGGGCGGTTGTTTTAGTTCTGAAAAGCTCTCTCGCGCCCATCATTTTCAGCAAGGCCGGGCGTACGAAAAGCTCGAAGCTCACCATGGCCGAAACTGGATTCCCGGGGAGCCCGAACATCGGCACGCCGGTCATCAGCCCAAAGGCGAGAGGACGGCCGGGCTTCACTTTTACTTTCCAGAAGAACATCTGTCCGATCTCTTCGAGCACCGTCCTCACGAGGTCGAAGTCCCCCATTGAAACACCGCCGGAGGTCAATATGACATCACAGTTCGCGGCGGCGAGCTTGAAAGCTGCCTCCACGTCGTTTCTCCGGTCGGGGACAATTCCCATGTATCGAGGGCTCGCGCCGACCGAAGAGCACAGCGCCGCGAGCGCATAACTGTTGCTGTTTCGCACCTTTCCGATTCCCGCCGGTTCATGCGGTTCTATTATCTCGTCGCCGGTTGAAAGAATTCCGACGACCGGCCGGCGGCCGACCTTCACCGGGGCGCAACCCGCGGACGCGAGTATTCCCGTTTCCGCCGGGCCGATCCTTATCCCGTGGCTGAAGAGCAATTGCCCCTTGCGGACATCCTCGCCCGCTATCCGGATGTTCGCGCCCTTCTCCACCGGAGCTTTTATAAAAGCACGGTCGTCACGCGTCTCGGTGTATTCGACCATCACAACGGCGTCCGCGCCTTGCGGGATCGGCGCGCCGGTCATTATCCTTACCGCGGTTCCCTTTTCAACTTTATGCTCCGCCACTCTTCCGGCTTGGATCTTTTCCAATATTTTCAGCTCGACGGGTTTTTCCTCGCTCGCGGCTTTCACATCCTCGGCGATCACGGCGAATCCGTCCATCGCCGAATTGTCACAAAACGGAACGTCGCTGTCCGCACGAACTTCCTCGGCGATTATCCTTCCGTACGACTCGAGGATTCCCACTGTTTCCGAGCCGAGCGGTTTCACCGTTTCAAGTATGTTTTTCACTGCTTCATCTATAGTAAGCATCTGCTCTCCTTATCGGTCGCACACGCCTTCCCCGGAAAGGTCGATTTTTACTATCCTCGGGGCTGATTCGGCGACGGATTTTGATTATACGGTCGTCTCCGACGGTCGTCAAACGCTCAGCCCGGGACGGCCATTGCTTCAAGGCGCCAAATGGTTTTATAATAATTATAGTCCTCGAGTTAATTTGCCTACATTCCGGAGATAATTTGATAAGCGAATACGATAAAACAAAAAGCGGTAAGAAGCATCCGAGGCGGCCTTCAAGTCTCTTCATACCCGTGATAGCCGTATTCGCGTCGATTGCGCTTTTGATTTTCAGTTTTTACGGCCATCTTGTTTTTCGCAAAACGATAGTGTCCCAGTTCCAGAGCCACCAGCTTACGATCGCTAAGGGCGCCGCACACGCCATCGAGGGCTTGTTCGGAAGACTCACCGACGAGATGCTCTCTCTCGCCTCGGCTCGTGAGGTTATCGACCTGAACGACCCGAATCTGCATCAGCGCATCATGGACTTTTATAAAGTCAATCAGGACATCGTTTACGCCGGCTACCGTATGAACGACAAAGGCGTGCTTGTGATGATGTATCCAAAAGACCCTAAATCGCTCGGAGCGAACATAAGCAAGCAGGCGCACGTCATAAAACTCTTCAAAACGCACAGACTCGTAGTGAGCGGACTGTTCATGGCGGTGGAGGGGTTCAACTCGGTTGCGATCCACGCGCCAGTCTTTAATAACAAGAGGTTCGTGGGAAGCGTCGCGACGATCGTAAAAATAGACAGAATTTCGGAGGAATTCTTAAAAGATATCCTCGCCGGGAGAAACGGCTATGCGTGGCTGATGGACGAAGACGGCGCGATAGTTTACCACCCGGAAAAGAAACTCATAGGAAAAAAGATTTCGCAGACAAATCTTTTCACTCCGAGCGTAAGAAGAGAACTGGGTAAAACAGTCTGGCGCGAAAGGCCCGCGAGTTTTCTGTTGGGAGGCACCTTATTTTCAGTCGCCCCTTTCAAGATCGGGAGCAACAATTGGTCCGTGGTGATTTCCACCCCGTACACCGACATGTCGCAGCCGATAAACAGGAACTGGCGAAACACTCTTTTGATTTCGGTGATAGTGACGATACTGATGCTGATCGGCGGCTTCGCGCTGATGACCGAGGCGGTGAAAGCATCCACCCTCGAGCGCGAAAAAGGATTCCTCGAGGAAAAGGTCGGCCTCGAGGAAGAGCTGCGATCGAGCCGCGACAAGCTGGACCTCATAGTTAAAACGATCCCGAGCGGCCTGTTCACGGTGAGCCCCGATAAAACGATACTTACGTGGAATCGGACGGCGGAAAGGATAACAGGGTTCCCGGCGGAGAAAGTGATTGGGCGGAAATGCACGGATATCTTCGTGGGATCGTGCATGGCGGGCTGCGCATTGTTCGACGCCGCCGGCCCGCTTAAGCCGTCGATCGGACGCGAATGCAACATCACGGCAAGCAACGGGGCAAACCGTATATTGAGCAAGAACGTCGATTACCTGCGAGACGCGGAAGGCCGCGTCGCCGGCGGCATCGAAAGCTTCATCGACATCACCGACGCGAAACGCGCGGAGCAGCAGAAGATGAAATCCATCGAGCTTCAAAAAGAGGTGGAACAGCTCCGCAAGATGGATGAGGTGAAAACGAACTTCCTGTCCATGGTCTCGCACGAACTGCGAACGCCCCTGTCTGTAATGCTCGGAAATCTTGGGATGGCGAGCAAGGGAAAGTACGGCCCGCTGCCGGACAAATTCGCGGAAAAACTCAAAGTCGTTCTCAAGCGCGGGTGGCAACTCAATGAATTGATCGACAATCTGCTCGATCTCGCTAAAATCGAATCCGGAAGAATGGAACTCGACCGGCAATCCATCGATCTTCCCTCCTTGTTCGAAGAAGTAAGACAGGAGTTCGCCGAAGATTTAGAGGAAAAACACCTCTCACTGAGCATATCATGCGCGCTGGACGCCGCGATGCTTGAAGCCGACAAACCCCTGCTCAGACATCTCGTCGTCAACCTCGTCGGCAACTCCGTTAAATTCACACCCGAAAACGGATCAATTTCAATTTCTTCATTTCTGTCAGACGGATTCCCCTCTATATCGGTGAAGGACACCGGAATAGGTATCCCTGAAAACGAAACCTCGAAAATTTTCGACCATTTTTATCAGGTGGACAGCTCTTCGACCCGGCAATACGGAGGCACGGGCCTCGGGCTCGCAATCGTGCAGGAGATAGCGAAACTGCATAACGCCGATATAACTGTTAAAAGCAAGCTCGGCGAGGGAACCGAAATGATCGTGACTTTCCCGCCGCGAGGGGAGCTTTTTCCCTCCCTCGGAGGAAGCCCCATGGATGAAATGGAGCCGAAAACTCCTATCAAACAATTGCCGCCGGAATTGGCGTCGGAGCCGAAGGCGATCCTGCTGTTCGACAATGATCCCGAGATGCTGACCACCCTTACGGAATTCGCCGAGGGATCGTCGATTAGGATACTGTTTTCAGGCGATTCAAGGGCGGCGCGAGACATAATCGGGAACGATAAGATCGATATGATATTCCTCGATCCCGCCAACACAGGTCCGGACACCGCGGAATTCCTGAGATCGATTGAAACACCGGACTCCTCCTTCAGCCCGCACGTGCTTGTCATAACATCCTCCCCGGAAGCAACCCGCGACATAGAGTCCCGTTTCCCTCAGATAGCCGCCTTTATTCCCAAGCCTCTGAAGCGCTCCCAGTTCATCAAAATCCTCAAGGCTCTTTCCTTCTAAAACGCTTTGCTTTAAGGTTCGCCCTCTGTTAAAATTCGAACCTATGGCGAAGGCTACCGTCTCACTTGTCAGATGCGGTTCCTATGATCCGGCCGAAACCACCACCTCGGTCGAAAGATTGTTAGGGCTACTCGGCGGCCCGGGCGCCTTTCTCAAGCCGGGTATGCGCGTGCTCGTAAAGCCGAACCTCCTCATGGCCGCAGCGCCGGACAGAGCTTGCACGACTCATCCCGAAATCCTCATTGCGGTCATAAAATCACTGAAAAGCTTCGGCTGCGAGGTGCTGTTCGGAGACCTTCCGGGCGGTTTTCACGTCGGAAGCACGCCCAAGGTTCACAGCGCCGCCGGGATGGTTCGAGTCGCCGAGGAGACCGGCGCGGAACTTGCCGTCCTCGAAAAATCAGGCTTCAAGAAAATAGACATCCCGAACGGGAAACGGGTCAGGTCCATCCACAGGGCGGCGATTCTCGATGAAGTGGACGCCGTGGTGAACGTCTGCAAGCTGAAGACTCACATGCAGACATTGATGACGGGCGCGATGAAAAACATGTTCGGTCTCACCACTTCGCAAGATAGGATCATAGCACACCGGAATTCCGGCTACGTTCCGTTCTCCGAGGCTATCGTGGACATTTTTTCCGCCATGCCGCCGAAGTTAAACATAATGGACGCAGTGGTCGGGATGGACGGCACGGGGCCCGCGCAGGGAACACCCCGCCGGTTCGGCTTTCTGCTCGCTTCGGGCGACGCCGTCGCTCTGGACACAGTCGCGGCGGTAGCGCTCGGCTTCCGGCCGGACGAGATCGCCATGATAGAATCGGCCCGCAAAAGAAACCTCGGTGCAAGCCGTCTCTCTCAAATCAATATCGTCGGCGACTCTTTGAGTTCGGTGAAAATTAAGGCGAGACGCCCTTCCTCCGCGATATCGTTTCTATTGCCATTCGTTACGAATTCTTACAATGAACTTACAAAAGTGAGACCGGTAATCAATAAAGATAAATGCAAGGCGTGCGGGAAATGCGGCGCGGTGTGTCCGGCGGAAGCCATATCTTTTCCGGGAAAGAGCGCGAGGATAGACGACGGCCGGTGCCTCCTGTGTTACTGCTGCCACGAGATCTGCCCGCACGACGCGGTGGATCTCAACAAATCTTTTCTTGTGAAAATTGCTGAAATGATATCCGGGTAACGCATTTGAAAAACAATAAAATAAATTCGGGGATTTTCGACTGTGTGGGAGTCGGGCTTTGCGTGGCGGACTATCAATGCCTCGTTCCACGATACCCGGCGCGGGACGAAAAGACTGAGGCGGTTGAAGCTGTGCATCAAGGCGGCGCGCCGGTGCCGACGGCGCTCGTCGCTCTCGCGACGTGGAAAAGAAAAGTCGCGCTGATCGGCGCCGCCGGCGACGACGACGAGGGCTGCTTTATAAAGCGCGAACTCTCGTCCTTCGGCGTCAACACCGAAAGACTCTCCCTCGCAAGAGGGAAATCCACTCCGCGCGCCTTCGTATGGATAGACCGGGAGACGGGCGGCAGAACGGTCGTGCTCGCGAGAGACAATGCTGCTGAGATGAAGAGATCGGCGGTGGGCGCTTCGAATTTTCCGCAATGCCGGGTGATGCACACGGACGGGCGGCAGACGGACGTCGTGCTTGCCGCCATGCGGCTCGCCCGGAAAAGAGGGGTCGTGACAGTGATCGACGCCGGCAGCCCGCGCGAAAGAATGCTCGATCTCTTCGCCGGATCCGATCATTTCGTCGCGTCGCATACATTCGTCCGCACTTGGTTCGGCGCGCGCATGAAGCCCGTAGCGGCACTCGGCGAGATCCTGAAGTTAGGCCCGAGCGCCGCGCTCGTGACTCTCGGCGAAAACGGTTGCGTCGGAGCTACAAAAAACGGCGTTTTTAAAATCGAGGGGCGCCGCAAACCCGGTTTTATAGTTGACACCACGGGCGCGGGCGACGTGTTTCACGGGGGCTACATTCACGGCCTCCTCGCGGGATGGCAGCCGGACGAATGCGCCCGTTTCGCCAACGCTGCCGCTTTCCTTTCCTGCGGCTCGCTCGGCGCGCGCAAGGGTATCCCCCGCCTGACGGAAATCAACAAACTTCTGCAAAAGTGATCGTTTACATAAATTATTCTCGAAAAAGTATCAGGAGGTAGGTCATGTCCGGGATGATGAAAAGAGTGAAGAGAATTTCGATGTGCGCCGCGGCGTCGTTCGCGCTCTCGTCGGCGATAGTTTGTTCGGCGGTCTTCGCGGCGCCGCCGGAAAAAGCGGTCGTGAAGGTCGGCGAAACCGCGCGCTTTACGGTGATAACTCCCATTTGCATAAGGATGGAGTATTCGAAGAATGGGAAGTTCATCGACGCGCCTTCGATGTTCGCGATAAACAGAGACGCGGGTTTCACGGGTTTCAAAACCGAACACCGGGGCGGCGCAACCATAATCGACACCGGAAAAATTAAAGTCGAATATACGCCGGACGGAAAACCTTTCGGCGAATCAAACCTTAAAGCCGAAGTTCTCATGGGCGACTCGTTCGTGGGATGGTCGCCGGGGATGAAAAACAACGGGAACCTCGGAGGAACGATCAGAACGGTGGACGGAGTGTTCGGGCCCGTCGATCTCGGCGAAGGGCTGATCTCCCGCGACGGGTGGTATGTCATAGACGACTCGACGAGGCATCTCTACACCGCCGACTGGGTGGAATCCCGCCCCAACGACGCTGGGACGGACTGGTACTTCTTCGGCTACGGATATGATTTGAAAAACGCGCTGAAATCCATGACCGTCATTGGCGGCAAAGTGCCGCTCCCGAGAAAGTACGCTCTCGGCGCTTGGTACTCCCGGTACTGGCCTTATTCGTCGAAGGAATACCGGCAGATCGTGAAGGAATACGATAAGAACGATTTTCCGCTCGACATAATGGTGATGGATATGGACTGGCACAAAGACGGATGGACGGGGTGGTCGTGGAACAGGAAACTGCTGCCTGACGCGGAGGAGCTTTTGAAGTGGTTCCATTCGCAGGGTCTGGCGGTCACGTTGAACGTTCACCCGGCGGACGGGATCGGCCCGCACGAGGATATGTACGCGGACTTCATGCGCGATATGGGAAAGGACCCTGCGAAAGGCGAGTGGCTTTCATACGACGCCGGAGACAAAAAATATCTCGATACTCTTTTCAAATACACGCACGCTCCGAAGGAAAAAGAAGGGGTCGATTTCTGGTGGCTCGATTGGCAACAGTATCCGTTCACCAGAAGCATCCCCGACCTTACAAACCTCGCGTGGCTGAACAATTATTACTATTCATTCACGAGCCGGAACGGACTTCGCGGACAGTCGTTCAGCCGCTGGCCGGGCTGGGGAGACCACAGGCATCCGATCCATTTCTCGGGCGACTCCCACACCGGCTGGCCGATGCTCGCCTTCGAGATACCCTTCACATCGACGGCTGGAAACATGGGCACATTCTACTGGTCCCACGACATCGGCGGTCACATGGGGTCCCGCAACGAGGAGTCCTACACCCGATGGGTCCAGTTCGGCGCCACTTCCGCCGCGCTTAGATCGCATTCGACACGCTCCCCCGAACTCGACCGGCGCCCGTGGAAATACGCCAAATGGGCCGGGAAATCAATGCGCATTTCCTTCCACCTGCGCTCGGAAATTTTTCCCTATATCTACTCTTCGGCTTACCAGTGCTACCGGGATTCGATCCCCTTGAATAGAGCGATGTACATGGAGTTTCCGAAAAAGGAAGAGGCGTACCACAACGCTCAACAGTACTTCTTTGGAGACATCCTTCTCGCCGCGCCCGTGGTGACTCCCGGGATCGGCCCGAACCGCGTCGGCAGCCAGATCATCTGGCTCCCGAAAGGCGCATGGTTCAATTACTTTACCGGAGAGAAATTCACAGGGGAAGGCGAAATCATCACCGCCGCGGACATCAACGAGTTTCCGCTTTTCGTAAAAGCAGGCGCGCCACTCCCGCTTCAGCCGTACACTCACAGGATGGCGACCACCCCGCTCAAAACTCTCGTCATAAGGACTTTCCCCGGAGAAGAAGGAAAAAAGGGGTCTTTCACGCTCTACGAAGACGACGGGATGACAAACGGATACACGAAAGGCGCTTTCGCCACAACCGAACTCGGCTATGTGCTGAAAAACAACATCGCGACCGTCAGCATCGCGGCCGCGAAGGGAAAATTTCCCGGACAAGTATCGAAAAGAGCTTACATCGTGGAGCTTCCCGCTACGCTCAAGGCCTCGCGCGCGACAATCGACGGCAAGCCGGCGAATGTCAAATACGACGCCGCAAAGTTCACGAACACCGTTTCCGTGGCGGCGCGCTCGATCGGCGCGGCCACTGTGGTGAAAGTCTGGGCGAAACCCGCGAGCGCAGCGGAGCTCAGCAAGCCGGCGATCGCAAGAAGACTAAAGGGAGCGGTGAAAGACCTTTCACCCGGCGCGTCTCTCAAAAAAGCGATAGCCGCGGCCGCAAACACGCCTGAGAGCGAGATTGCCTCCGAGAACAAGACGCTCAACATTCTTCTCGCAATCGGCGGCGCCGCTCTCATAAGGAAAAACGAAGCGCCCTACCTCTACAACGGCGCGGAGAAGCTGCATTTCCTCGCGAGGCCCGGCTTGCTCGACGGCGACGCTTTCACCTACAGCGTGACGGATCGCGTGGGGACTTCCGAAACCATTGTGTACAAAAAGGAATATGCGATAAAACAAGCTATCGACGTCACCGTTCCTCAACTCGGAGAACTTCCGGCGCCGCCCGCGTTCGGAGTCGCGCCGGTAAGATTCGTCAGCGTCGTTTTCTCAATTGACGGGCGGAAATTCACCCTGACGAAAACGATCGACCGGAAACCGACCTACCTTACGAAATGGAACATAATCGGTCTTTTCGATTTCGACACTCAGAAAAAGTTCGGGCTCCAGACATACGGACCGGAAGAGAATGAAGTTGACCTCTCCGCGATCTTTCCGGGGTTCGGAGGCCAGAATGTGAACTGGCGCAGGGTTAAAACCGAGGACAACAAGGCAGTTGACCTTAAAAAAGCTTTTTACATCCCCTCCGACAACAAGCTCGCCTACGCGGTGACGTTCGTGGATTCGGACTCGGAGCAGAAGGCGACTCTGAACATTCAAAGCGACGACGGTTCGGCGGCTTGGGTGAACGGGAAAAAAGTCTTCGAGCGCGACGAGTCAAAAGCCATATCGAGCGAACCGGACGACGCGAAGATCACTTTGAAGCCCGGCAGGAACGCCATCCTGCTCAAAGTTTCGCAATTCAGAGGCGACTGGGGCTTCAGGGTTTCAATCGAAACCGAAAAGCCCGTATCGGAAACATACGGGAGAAAATAAGGGGTCTCACGACTCCGCTCATGAGAAGGTCATCCATGAAATTTTCGCGGACGCTTCTGTTATTTTACACCCTTCTTTTTCTGTTCGCCGCAACCGGTGCGCGAGCCGACGAGGGAGTCTATATCAGCCAATCGAGAGGCAATGAGATTCCCGCGAAAAACCTCCTGCCCGCCGGCAAAGTGCGCGCGGTCGTAACGAAGCAGGCGTCGGATCTGATCGGCGGAGCACGTGGCGAATCAAGAGTTGGAGACCTGAAAATCTATAACGACAGAGTCGGCTTCATCATTTCCGGAATCCGTCCCACCTCCGGAATTTCCGAATACGGCGAGCTTGTGGAAGAAGCCGGAATCATATCAAACGAAAACGGGCGGTTCTTTTGGCGAAATCTCATGGGAGACATTGCTCTTGCGTTTTACAAGAGCGGCGACCCTGTTTTCGATTCCCGTTTTTTCAGGGCTGAAAAAGCCGAAATCCTCAAGGACGGCGGAGACGGGGAAGCAGTGATAAGACTGTCCGGCGTGGACGATGAATTCATAATGCGCCGCGAGCTTTTTCAACGCAACAGCAGGCCCCTGAACATCAAGATCGATATCGACCTCTCTCTGAAACCCGGCGATTCTCACCTTGACGTCAAGGTTACGATAAAGAACGAACGGAACAAACCCCTGAACATTTCCATCGGGCAGCTTGTAGTCATGGGAGACGGCGCCGAGCTTTTCATCCCCGGCGCGGGGTTCGACCAGAGCAAGATGAAGCAGGTCAACACGCCGATCCTCGCAGCGGCGGGAGACGGCGTTTCGTACGGCATCGTCACGGACGAGGGGCTGCGCCTTTACGACATGATCGAAAAAATGCTTTTCGTGGGCCTCGGCAAAGCGAAGGCGCAGGCCGGAAGCGACGCTGTCTTCAACTTCAAATTGATCGTGGGCGACGGCGACATCGCGTCGATATACAGAGAGAAATACCGGATCGACGGCGCCGCCGGAATCGGAGAGATCAAGGGCTCATGCCGGACGGGGAAAGGGTCCGCCTCAGACGTGGCGGTGAATGTTTTGTCTCCGAAAGGCGATTACCTCGGTTTTTCTTCGGTCCGTGCGGACGGGCGCTTCTCTTTCCCGCTGCCCGCCGGCGACTATAAACTTATTGCGGCTTCTCCGTTCAGGAACTCATCCGAACCGATTTCCGTTTCGGCGCCTTCAGGCGGAGCGGCGACGGTGGAAATGTCGATCGACGAGCCCGCCTTCCTCGACTATGAAATTACCGACGACAAAGGGCGGCTGATCCCCGCGGCGATGAGTTTCAGCCTCATCGACGACAAACCCGCGGCGACTGACGGTCTCAGTTATTTCTCGCGGAACAAGTTCAAAAACACGACGTTCTTCATGAACGCGTTCACGGCGGACGGGAAAGGATCGATCAAGGTTCGCCCCGGGAAATACGATGTGTATTTTTCACACGGTTTCGAATACGAGTTCGCGAAGAAAACGATTTCATTCAGCGCGGGAGCGAAGTCGTCCGAGAAGGTCGTGCTGAAACACTCGGTGGACACGACGAGCTGGCCGGCCGCGGATTTACACACACACAATCAGCAAAGCCACGACACCGATGTGTCTATTCCAGACAGATTGGTCGGCGCCGCGGCGGCCGATTTGGATGTCATCGTCGCGACCGATCACGACAGAGTCACGGACTTCGCCCCGTTCCTGAAAGAGTTGGGCCTCGACGGGCGGATGAAGACAATCGTCGGCTGCGAATTCACGACTAAGAGGTTCGGGCACTTCAATTCGTTTCCGCTGTTGAGAAAGCCGAACGAAGCGAACGAGGGCGCTCCGAGCTGGGTGGCGAAAAAAATCCCCGTTTTCATAGAGGAGCTCAGGAAAACGCCGGGGCCGCGGAAGATTATTCAGATGAATCACCCTCGGGCGGGCTCTTCCGGCTACCTTTCAGCCGTGGGATACGATCCCGCGACGGATAAAGCCCGCGACGCGGAGAATTACACAACCGATTTCGACACGATGGAAATACTCAACAGCGCTGAATACGAGCAGATGGCTCTTCAGCTCAAGGATTGGTACGGTTTCCTCAATCGGGGAAAGAGAATAACCGGGGTCGGGAATTCAGACTCGCATTCGGGCCTCGAAATGGATGTGGGCTATCCGAGAAATTATGTGAGAATGGGGACCGACGATCCGGCAAAGATAAAGGAAAGCGAGCTCATCAACACGATCGCGGCCGGAAGAGTCGTCGTCTCGGCCGGGCCGTTCATAAGATTTTCATCCGGGAAAGCAGGCCCGGGCGACATGGTTTCGGCAAAAAAAGGCTCGGTGGATCTCGACATCGACGTGCTCGCGCCGTCGTGGATGACGCTGGACAAATTGACCGTGATCGCCAACGGCGAAGAAGCGCTTTCCCTCCCTCTGCCCAATACAGGCGCACCGCTTAGGTTCAGCAAGACCGCGAGGTTCGAACCGAAAAAGGATACATGGTATGTTGTGATCGCCGAGGGAGAGAAAACAATGTTTCCCGTATATCCGATGTTCAAGCCGATCGCGATCACGAATCCGATCTTCGTTGACGTGGACGGAAACGGAAAATACGATCCGCCGGGACGGGATTAATACATATTTTTCAACAATGAGAAATCCCGGTTAAATGAATTTCCTCAGATAAGACACTGACTCCGGAATCACGGTTGCGGGATCTCCCGAGACCGAGCATTCCATGGAGGCGAATCCCTCGTACCCGGAAGCCTTAAGCGCGCTCAGAGCAGGGCCGAACGCAATCTGCCCCTGCCCGGGGAGTTTCCTGTTTGAATCCGCGAGGTGCACGTGCCCTATGTGCTTCACGTTCCGCTTCAGAGAGTCGATAGTGCTTGTCTCCTCTATGTTCATGTGAAAAAAATCCGCGAGAATTTTTACATATCCTCCGGGAAATTCGCGGCATAGCTCCGCGGCTTGATCCACGGTAATCAGAAAGAACGCCTCATATCTGTTCAGCGGCTCCAGCAGGATCGGGGTTCCAAGCTTCTCGGCTTCTTTCACAGCCGGGGCGAGTTCATCGGCGAACCGCCCCTTGCGCTTATCAAAGTCTTCGAGCTCCGGATAAAGCTTCATGAATTTCACCGCGCCGAATTCCGGCACTATGTTCAAACCCGCGCCGCCGAGTTCAGCCCCGCATCGCAATAATTTTTTTATGTCGCCCATGGCCCTTGCGCGCTCTTCGGCGTCGTCGCTGAGCAGACTGCCGCGAATTCCGTCCAGACCGGGACAGATGGCGCTCACCTGCAACCCCGCGGCTTTCGCTTCCGCGGCCACTTCGGCCACCCGGTCCTCAAGCCCCACACCCCACGCCTCCACACCATCGAATCCCCATTGTTTCACTTGCCTGTAGAATCCAGCAGTGTCCTCGAACGGAATCAACCCTTCTTGAAAAGATATTTTCACAATGTCCTCCCGCGTGTAATTTTCCCGTACGTGCCGCTATATGATTGTTCACCATCAGCGTATCAAATATCTCTCGATCGGGCAACTCGTTTTTCAACCCGCCGTCCGGGTTCCGCGCAACATTTCGATATGATGCGTTTTTCAGGTGCAAATATAAAAATGCCCCGAACCGTGACATACTTATTAAAACAGGTGCTCTTCGGAAGGCTGAAAAAATGAAAAAACAAATCCTCATCCTGCTTTTCATCGCCGTCTTTCTACTCGCCGTAGCTTGCCGCGCAGCGATGGCGCAAGAGTCCCAATACACGGCGGAGGAACTTTCCCGGAAATACGAGCCGGCGTTCCAGAACGTCCTCGATTGGCTTTCCAAAAATCCCGGAGTCGTTCCCGGCGACCCCGAGCGCGAGCGAATCCTGAAAACGCTCGATCCGCCGTTCGTCGAGAAACAGGCGCTTCTTATGCCGGCCGCCGGAAGATTCTTCCGCGAGCGCATGAACGCCTTCCTCTCGGACTTCGAGAAAACCAAACCTAAAAAGGGCGCGATCGTCTGGAAACTCTATAACCATACCGACGTCATCCGAACGCCGAAACTGACCGTCGCAATCGATCTTATCAAGGGTTTCGATCAAGTGGCGTTCGACGACGCCTCGCTCGACCGCGTCATTGCAGGCGTGGACCTGCTTCTCATTACTCACGATCACGCCGATCACGCCGACCCGCTCGTGGTGAAAAAATTCCTCGATGCGGGCAAACAGGTGATAGCGGAAAAAGAAACGATGAAAGACGAGCCGTTCGCCAACAAGCTTACCCGGCTCCGGGAAGGCTCTTTGGCGATCAAAGACGTCAAGTTGACGGTTTTCCCCGCGTATCAGAAAAGCACGTCGAACAACATCTATCTCATAGAAACGGCGGATGGTCTGAAAATAATGCACATCGGCGACGACAACGAGATAGAACACGCATCGATCGAGTGGTTCAAGAAATTCAAACCGCCGCTGAAAATCGACATCCTGCTGCCGAACTGTTGGTGCCCGAATCTCGCGCTGCTGCTCAGGTACGTCAAGCCGGGAATAATTATCTCCGGGCACGAACATGAACTCGGGCATCCGGTGTCCGGCCGGCGGTCGTATTCTTATGTTTACAGCGTTCTCTCCACGGTGAAAGCGCCGTTCCTCGTGCCTGCTTGGGGCGAAAAAATGGTGTTCGAACCGAACTTCGACGCGGCGGCCGTGAGAAAATAAATTTTCATCCAACCGAACACGCGACGGAAGCGCCCCGTAAATGCATAAACTTCATTTGATTGATGTTGTTTTCGGTATGGGCGCAACTGGATTTGAACCAGTGACCCCTTGCTTGTAAGGCAAGTGCTCTTCCGCTGAGCTATGCGCCCTCGTCCCGCGCCGCCGGTCGCCGTCATCGTGATTTCGGGGAACCGGTAAGCACGGGAAATTTTCCGCCCGACGGCGATATTTGTCAATAGAACGAAGCCTCGGCGCTCGCGGGCGAGAGCACGAGCAGCCTTCCCTGCTGCGTTTACACCATCGCTTTTTTCAGATAAAATCCATCAAGCCGTTTTCATCCCGAATCTTCCAATTGGATTCGGGAGCAATGATTCAGAGCGGATGAAATGCAAGGCGGAAGGAGCATTTTTAAAGTGAGCGTACCGGGATGTACGTGAACAAAAAATGCAACGACTACGAAGCAGTTCGCCGCTATGAACATTGCCGGATTCGGCGGGCTATAACGAATCCGTTTTCATATTCAGGAGCACGATTACTATGAGCAAACAGGAACTCAGAGGAAAAATCGACGCGATCGATAACGAAATACTCAGGCTTCTGAGCGAGCGCGCCGAACTTACAAGCCAGACGATCAAATTCAAAAAGACCCATTACGACCCCGTCCGCGAACAGCAGATTTTTGCGCGTCTCGAGGAGATGAACAAAGGGCCGCTGAAGCACAAACACATCGCGACGATATTCAGGGAGATTCTTTCCGCGTGCAGGGAGATTCAATGCCCCACCACGGTTGCGTTCCTCGGCCCGCGGGCGACGTTTTCCCATTCGGCGGTCGTTCAGAAATTCGGCACCTCGATATTGGAGCACGCGTGCCCGGACATAGCCACAGTGTTCGACGAGGTGGAAAAAGGGCTCGCCATCTACGGCGTGGTCCCGTTCGAAAACTCCACAGAAGGCGTGATCAACTATACGCTCGACAGATTCACGACGACGACCATGCTGATCTGCGGGGAAATCTATTGCGACGTGGAGCTTAACCTGATCTCAAAAGAATCGTCCCTGCACGATATCAAGAAAATATTCACTCACGCGAAAGTGCTCGAACAGTGCGCCGGCTGGCTGCAGGAGAACGCCAAGGGAATGGACATCGTGCAGATGGACAGCACCGCGCTCGCGGCGAAACAGGCGGCGCGGACGAAAGGCGGCGCGGCGATAGCAAGCAAGCTCGCCGCCGAACTGTACGGGCTCCAGATCCTCGAACAACGCGTTGAGGATTACAAGGACAACAAGACGCGTTTCCTTCTGATCGGAAAGGAAAAGATGCCGAAGACCGGGAACGACAAAACGTCGGTCGTTTTCTCGGTGCGCCACGAACCCGGCACGCTCTACCGCGCTCTGAAGTCATTCGAGAAATACGGGCTAAACCTCACTATGATGCAGGCCCGACCGTCGCGCAAAAGTTCGTGGGAATACGTTTTCTACGTGGACCTCATCGGGCACGAGGACGACCCGGACGTTAAAGCCGCAATGAAAGAAATGCGGAAAGAGACGATCATACTCAAGATCATGGGCTCATATCCGATGGCGTTGAGATGACGCCGTTCCGGGCGCGCGGTGCAAGGAAAAAACGACTATTTATCGTTCGGAGGCTGAAATAGATGAATTCCGGCAATGTGCCTGTTCTACAAGTAACTGGAAAAACGCTCCCCGAGGCATGGGAAAAATCGGTTCTTCTCCTATGGGAGAAGGGCGTTGAGATTCACACGGAGTACGATCGCGAGGGAGACCCGGCGAGCCGCGACGCGACGATGGTCATGACGGTGGAAGAGCCGTTCGCAGAGCCG
The DNA here is from genome assembly GCA_022709505.1 of bacterium. Taxonomy (GTDB): domain Bacteria; phylum UBP15; class UBA6099; order UBA6099; family UBA6099; genus JAKLIR01. The sequence goes on from JAKLIR010000017.1 coordinate 16,077, forward strand.
CGCATACACCGCGCGTTCCCCGCCGGGCTCGAAGAACTCGAAGTTTACAGACTCGAAGTCGTGGACGGCGTTCACGACCATTGGATCGACCCGGACGCCGGCAAATGGACCTACACATACCATAAACGCCTTTTCGACTACGAGATGGAGGGCGCGCGGTTCGACCAGATCGCGCTCGCCGTGGACCGGCTCGCCGCGAGCCCGATCACACGCCGCGCGCAAGCGATAACGTGGAACGTTGCGCTCGACGCGCCGACGGACGACCCGCCCTGCCTCCAGCGGCTTTGGTTCAGGCTTCTCGAAAACACTCCCGGATCGAAACATTACACCCTCAACATGAACACACACTGGCGCTCGCGCGACGCCTACAAGGCGGCGTTCATGAACATCTTCGCGCTCACGGACCTCGCAAAATCGGTCGCCGCCCAAATCGCCGAAAAAATTGGCTCTCCCGTGGATGTGGGCCGCTACACGGACATCTCCGACAGCTACCATATTTACGGCTCCTACTTTGAGGACTTCAAAGGTTTTCTCAACCTTATAAAAAATCGATCGTTCGAAGAGCGCACGTGGCACAGTTCATACGCGGAACCCATGTTCGAGGAAGGCCGCGCAAGAGTCGAAAAGGAGAAATCCGAGGGCTGAACAATTCGCAGCGCCGGATTTCCGATCCATAACGCTTTGCTCGGGCGTCAGCCGAAAATTCCGCGGGGAGGAAATGAATGGATATTCTGGGGCTTCTTTTAGGAAATCCGCTTTCAAAGAAGATCGCCGCGAAACGCGGGTTCACCGGAGATATAATGGAACTGCTCGGCGCGATAGGAACAGTCGGGCAACCGTCCGATCCAGCGTTCCCGCCGGACCTGCTCCCCATGGGCGCCCGCCTTTACGGCCGCGGGATGTTCACCCTGCTCGCGGTACAGCCGAATCCGGATTGGGTGTGGCCGTTTTTCATAGTGCGGCAGTTCGACCCGCATCACAAGGACTTCGTCGGCCGCGGGCATTCCATCATGTCCCTGAACACAACCCACAGGAATTGGACAGCGGTCGGCTGCATCGGCTCCAAACACGAATCAGTCATAGACACGCGCGGGCTCGTTACGCCGAGGTACAGCGGGTGGTCGGTGGATGTCTGGCTCGAGGATGGACGGAATCTGTACGCTCCGTCGCGGATGGACACAGTCCGGCAGTACAACGTATCGAGGCTGCCTATCGTCAGAACGGTCTTCGAGGCCGCCGGACACGAAGTGCAGTCCGACGTCTTCGCCGCGAAAGCCGCGGATCAGGATTGCATCTTCCAGAAAGTGACGATCCGCAACAACAGTGCGGGCCGCCCGGTTTCGATGCTCTACAGCCTCAGGCCCTACAATCCCGAAGGCTTGAGCGTCATAAAGAAAGCGGCTGTTTCGGATAAGGGATTCAGCGTGAACTCGAAGCCCGCGGTCGTATTCCTCTCAAGGCCGGCGGCGGTTGACTGCTCCAACGAGGCGGACGGAGATGTTTCGCTCAGGCTCGGAGTGAAAGAGACTCGGAACTCGGTCGAATGCAGGTCCGGGCTTGCAACCGCGCTCGCGAAATTCGACGTGGCCGAAAACCCCGGAGAGGAGAAATCTTTCTGGTTCGTCATCCCGGTCGAAGACCCGAAAAACCCGAAAGCATGGGCCGAACGCGCGCAACTCATCGACCCGGAAGCAGTCCTGCAAAACACTCAGAAACTCTGGCGGGAACACCTTGCCGGAACAATTCAAATAGACGTCCCCGATGAAAAGATTCAGCGCGCCTTCGACATAAACAAGGCGTACCTTCTGCTTCTCTGGGACGGCGACGAAATCTGTCCGGGGCCTTTCATATACCATCATTTCTGGTTCCGGGACGCCGCATTCCTCGTGAGCGCACTCGACAAAATGGGTTTTCACAACGAATCGCGGCAAGTACTCGAAACATATCCGAAAAGACAGCGCGACGACGGCTTCTTCATTTCGCAGAACGGAGAATGGGACGCCAACGGGCAAGCCATGTGGACCCTGCTCGAACACTACAGATACACGCGTGACCTGAAGTTCCTCGAAACGGTTTATCCCTCTCTAATGAAGGGCTCTAAGTGGATAGAGACGAAAAGAATGGCCACAACCACGGACAGGAAAAGCCCCGTTTACGGTTTGCTGCCGGCCGGGTTCAGCGCGGAGCATTTCGGCCCGAACGATTATTTCTACTGGGACGATTTCTGGTGCCTCGCCGGGGTGCGCTCGGTCGAGGAAGCCGCCGCGGAACTCGGCAAGAACGAGGACGTCCTCGAACTCCACCAGCAGTTCGACCGCTTCCTCGGCCACATCGAGGCCTCGCTCGCTCACGTCGAAATGAAGTTCGGGAAACCGATCATTCCGGCCTCTCCATACCGGCGGATGAACTCAGGCGCGATCGGCTCTCTATGCACCATGTACCCGCTTCACATATACCCGGCGGACGACGCCCGCATGGCCATAACTCTCAAGGAAATTAGAAAAAAATCTTTCTTCGAAAACGGCTTCTTCCAGAACAACCATCATTCAGGCGTCAACGCATACCTGACCTTGCAGTTCGCGCAATGCCTTCTCCAGAAGCAGGACCCTGAAGCGTGGGTGCTTTACAGATACATCCTCGATCTCGCAACGCAGACGTGGACATGGCCGGAAGCGATCCACCCGCAGACCCGCGGCGGTGTGATGGGCGATGGGCACCACGGCTGGGCCGTGGCCGACTTCCTTCACCTCACCCGCAATTTCCTCCTATTCGAGAACAATGACGACCTCGTTGTTTTCCCCATGATCCCCTCGGAGTGGGTCGAAGACGGCAAACAGGTCGCCGTCCGGGAAGCGCCGACTCATTTCGGTAGGTTCGACGCCGTGATGAAAACGGAAAACGGCCGCGCGCGAGTGGAGTTCAACGCGAGATACCACACGACACCGGAGAAACTTACAGTCTGCTTCCCAAAGAAAATCTCCACTTTGCGCGTTGACGGAAAAGAGGAAACGCTTCAGTTTTCAGACCGCGTGGAATTGCCGCCGGACACGAAATCGATCGAAGTCTCATTCGCGTAGAAATTGTTCGGAATATGTGGTTGGATTTAGCCCTGTGTTGGTTCAGCCGAGGCCTTCGATATTCAGAATAAGATCGACTTCTCCCCTGCCCATCTCGACTTCCTTCGCTATCTGTGCGGAAGACAGCCCGCGGCGTCGCAAGGCGACTATCCTCGAGCGTCGATCGTCTTCGTTTTGAGACTGCGCGGCGGGTTCTCTACGTCCCTCTGCGCCGTTCCGCGCTCTCTGCCTCTCCGGTGCTTGATCTCCGAAGCCGATTTCCCGCGGCGATGAAACTCCCGCGCGGCCGAGACTTTCTATCTTCGAATCAGCCTGCCGCATCAGCTCTCTGAGAACGTCTATCTTCCTGTCGAT
>JAKLIR010000170.1 GCA_022709505.1 bacterium
GCCTGTTTTTATCCATGGTGACGGTCGCGGAGCAGTTGGCTGTATTGTTGTTACTGCGCCATATTTTATTAGTGAAGCGGAAGCATTGCAGATTATTAAAGATGAATTTAAAAAAGCAAATATAACTTTTGACAAGTCGAATATAACCTTGAAAGATGTGCTTATTCCAAGTAATGAACACAAAAGAATAACAACTATAATAGATGATATTAAGGATGCGGTTTCAAAATCAAAGCCACTTATTGTTGATGCTTATAGTTCAAAATACAATATTGGTTTTAAATATGTGGATGAACATGTTTATTACAATTATATAACCGAACCGTTTTCATTAACAGTAAGTACCGTTTCAGAGTATGATTTAATACCATTGGCGAGAACAATGCAATCTAAGTTAAAGAGATATGACAAAATCAATGCAGCAGTGTTTTACGAACCTATGGTAGAACTTTCAGCCCGTGAGATAGATAATATTATGAAAACTCAAGCTCCTATCAAAAACCCAGAAGAAATGAGAGAAATAGAAGATAAAGCAAATGGTGAATTACAACGCAAAATGCTACGAGCTCAAGTTCAAGACTTCATAGAATGGCTTGTCAACGAAGGGACTCTCAAAAAACAAACAACAGAACAAAAAAAGTAAATAAATAAAGAAACAACTAACGCTTAGAAAGTATTCGTAAATGAATATCACCATGCATGTCACAACAGGATGCAATATGCGGTGTGACTACTGTTATTCGCCTCCTGCACTAAGAATGGACATGTCTGATGAAACTGCGCGAAGGGCTATTGATTTTGCAACTGAACATTCAAATGGTAATGCTGGAATTATCTTCTTTGGAGGAGAACCGCTAATAAAGAAAGACCTCATTGCTAAAACTCTGGAATACTGCCATGATAAACAACCGAAAAATAGATGTATATTACACTTTAAAGTCTCAACAAACGGGTTGTTATTAGACAAAGAATTTTTGCTTTTTGCTGAAAAGATGAGATTAGCAATAGCATTAAGTGTTGATGGTATTCAAATAGCACATGATGCACATAGAATGACTTCTGATGGTAAAGGCACATTTGAAGATGTCGAAGATAGACTTAGATTGCTTTTAAAATATCAGCCTTATGCAATTGTATTAATGACGGTGAATCCCGATACTGTCGAGTATTATTTTGAATCCGTAAAGATGCTGTTTGAAAAAGGAGTAAAGTATCTTGTAACATCACTTAATTATGCGGGGCAATGGTGTGATGAGAATATAAGTGAACTCAAAAGACAATATAAGCTCATAGCGAATTTATATAAAAAATTAACAATAGATCAGAAAAAATTCTATTTCAGCCCGTTTGATATGAAGTTTTCATCTCATATAAGGGGGGATGACGAACGTTGTTTTCGCTGCCATCTGGGGTTACGGCAAGTATCTGTTGCTCCAGATGGGTCAATCTATCCATGTGTTCAATTCGTTAAAGATGGCATATCTAACAAAAAGTTTATCATCGGGAATGTTTCTGATGGGTTTGATGAAAAGAAACGCAATGAATTATATGAAATGTCACGTGAAAAAAGTGAACAATGCAGTTCGTGCGCACTTGTTTCTCGATGCAATCATGATTGTAGTTGTCTTAATTGGCAAACCACTGGATTGGTAAATCGTGTTTCATCGACATTGTGTGAAACTGAGCGAGCAATATTTCCCATCGCGGATAAACTCGGAGAGCAATTATATGCTCGGAAAGCGCCGATGTTTATACAGAAGCATTATAACGCTGTTTATCCTATTCTCTCACTTTTCGATGATATGACATAACCCGCTACTATGGATACAAACTGGAAAAACTCCCATAACATTCTGGTATTGGGACAGATGTTTTTATAAGAGCGTATGAGATTCTCGGTACGATGAGGACAGTTGTTGACAAAGAGGAGAATGTGGTAAGATAAAACGATGAAGTCCCCTATATGTGGAAAAAACATTCAAATTAAGACACTTCTCATTATAGCAACATTAATAATCTTTATCATTTCTGGATGTGGTAGCGGCGAAAAACTTAATAGTGCCTTTGATATCATTCCAAATACACAAACCAAAATAGGCTGGTTTTGGCAGAACCCGAAACCTCAAGGAAACGAATTGAATTCAGTATATTTTCTTGACAATATCATCGGTTATGCTGTCGGCGATGCCGGAACAATCCTGAAGACAATGAATAGTGGAAACAGTTGGGAGTTCCAAAGCTCAGGGACAAATATGGAGATTCGTTCTATCCATTGCCCTGTTGATGCGAATACATGCTATGCAGTAGGCTACGGCGGCACGATTCTTAAAACCACAAACGGTGGAAGCAACTGGTCATCCCAAGCTTCGGGAACTGGTAATTTGCTTAATTCGATTCATTGTCCTGTAGACGCAAATACATGCTATGCAGTGGGAGGGAATCCTGCGTTTCACAGGATTATCTTGAAGACTACAGACGGTGGAAGCAATTGGGCATCTCAGATTTCAGAAACTGGTAATTTGCTTAATTCGATTCATTGCCCTGTAGATGCAAATACATGCTATGCAGTAGGCTACGGCGGCACAATCATGAAAACAATAAATGGTGGTATTAGTTGGACCCCTCAAACTTCCGGGTTAACCAAGCGTCTTTTTTCGATTCATTGCCCCATGGATGAAAATATTTGCTATGCCGTCGGCGAAAGCGGCACGACCCTGAAAACAACAAATGGCGGTTCCAACTGGGAGTCCCTGAATTCGGGAACAGAAAATTTACTTTTCTCGATCAATTGTCCCGTTGATGCGAATACCTGCTACGCCATGGGAAACACTAATCTGAAAACGACTGATGGCGGTAACAATTGGATATCTTTTTCTTCGGCATCAAGAAATACCATTCGTTCGATCCATTGCCCTGTTGATGCGAATATCTGTTTTGCTGTAGGTGACGGCGGCACGATAATGAAAACAACAAACAGAGGAAACAATTGGGTTTCACAAACAACAGGAGGCCAAGATTCTCTTTATTCAATAAGCTGTCCTGTTGATGCGAATATATGTTTTACTGCTGGATATAATTTCGGAATTCTCAAAACTACAAACGGGGGTGGCGCATGGGATGTCAACCGTTTGGAAGAAGCAGATCATCTTAATTCGGTATATTGTCCCGTGGATGTTAATACATGTTTTGTCGCAGGTCAAAATGGCAAGGTTCTGAAAACAACAGACGGCGGCAATGTTTGGTCCTCTCAATCTTCGGGAACGACAAATTGGCTTCGTTCAATATATTGTCCGACTGATGCAAATACCTGCTTTGCTGTTGGAGACAGCGGCACGATTCTTAAAACCACAAATGGTGGAAACACTTGGGTGTCAAAAACATCAGGTACAACATTCGATATTTATTCAATTCAGTGTTCGTTAAATGTTAATACATGTTTTGCTGTGGGGTATGGCGCATTGATTCTAAAAACTACTAATGGAGGCAATGACTGGATTTCGCAAACTTCGGATGCTGTAAACACACTTTTTTCGGTTGACTGTACAGAGGATGCAAATACGTGTTATGCCGTGGGTGTCGGCGGTATGATCCTGAAGCGGACTAATGGAGGGTCCATCTGGGAGTCTCAAACGTCAGGAACTTTAAGTGATCTTTATTCGATCCATTGCCCCGTGAGCGCAAATGCTTGTTATGCTGTAGGCGCTGGCGGCACGATTCTTAAAACCACAAACGGTGGAAGCAACTGGTCATCCCAGACTTCGGGAACTGGTAATTCGCTTAATTCGATTCATTGTCCCACTGATATGAATATCTGCTATGTTGTTGGCGACCACGGCACAATTTTGAAGACAACAAACGGCGGCGAACAATAAAGATGTTCCCATATATGTTAGAATGAATTTCGTAAATTCGCTCATTCTGGTACACATTGGATATAACATTTCAATAGCAACATAGGGGTATATACAGGCAAATACGACTTTTAAGAAATCGGCTGAAAGAGATTTGAAATAGAATAATATCTCAAATAATGAGGGGCCGAACCCGCAAAACGCAAGACCTGTCACTAATCAATCCATACTCTCCCGTCCAATGAAATATTCAAATTATTTCATTAGAGAAGTCCGTGAAAGAAGGTCACGAGAGACATCATCCCGAATGAATTCGACTTGCGAAGGATTTACCTCTCGTTACGATGCTCCGCGCCGTAACGCTTTTATATAGGAGCGCGGGCGTCTCGCCCGCTCTTTGATCCATTGCGTATTAACGTTTTTTGTAGGGACGGGTCTCCGTACCCGTCCGCAGCCTGTATCCGTCCGCCCCGAAAACACTACCCCCGACATCCTGTCCCCGCTGGCTCCCGGGTCTCAGCCCGGGATGACGAACGAAAAAGATATGCTAAGGAAACAGCGTGAACGACACCACCGCGTAATCACCGGACGGGTGCGGAGACCCGTCCCTACAAGTTGCGCAAAAAATGAGCGGATGAGACGCTCGCTTGCCGCGCCTTGCGGAAACGTTCTTTAATATCAAAAGTGTCGCTCTTCGTCTTTTTAAAATGTGATATAATGAATGGACATCTATATTTATAAAATTATATCGTGGCGCCTATGAAGACATTGTGGCTGATGAGAGACAAGATATTGAATGTCACGTTCAGCATATTATGTATAGCGGTGTGTTGTACGGTGATACATGAATACCGAAAGGGAGCGGAGACCTCAAAATGGCCGAATACGAACGGGAAAATCATCTCGGCGAAAGTCGAAAGTGAGGTAATACCGGCAGCGGATGAAGGTGATAAAACAATATATACGGCTGAAGTTGTTTATGAATATACGGTGAACGAAAAGAAATACACTTGTAACCGGATTGGAATTGAAAACGATTCGGTTGCGGAAGCAACTATAAAGAAGTATCCGAAGGGAAAGAAAGTCAAGGTTTATTACGACCCCGCAAATCCAAACGAGGCTGTTCTTGAAACAGGTGTTAATTGGAGTTCACATATCATGCTCATTTTTATTGGCTTTTTAGTCGTGATTCTCTTGATAATCCCGATGAGCATAAGAATACATGAACGAATTAAAATTATTTCATTAGAGAAGTCCGTGAAAGAAGGTCACGAAAGACGTCATCCCGAATGAATACGACTTGCGAAGGATTTACCTCTCGTAACGATGCTCCGCGCAGCAACGGCATGGCAAGGCCGCTCCCGCTGTTTAAGGGAACCCTTTTAGAAGGGGTTCCTTCAACAATCCCTCCTAAACTTTTCGCGCGCGCAATTCCGGAAGAGCGCAGGAACGAGGGCGAAGGGGCCCGTATAAAGATACCTGATGATTTTTAATCTGGAGTGCGGCGATTCATCGTCGCCTTGCATTGCTTACGCCGGAATTAATTCCCGGCGATGAAAGCGAAAATGAATTTTCGCACTCCAAAATCTAAAACGCTTATCTGCATATTTTCCCATGCTCTCAGTAATCACAGACCTATTTTATCCGGGAGCGCGGGCGTCTCGCCCGCTCTTTGATTTAAGGCATTAATTTAAAATGTAGGGACGGGTCTCCGCACCCGTCCGAAGCTCCGCCCCCGGCCACCCCGAAAGGCCACCCCTGACATCCTGTCCCCGCTGGATCCCGGGTCTCAGCCCGGGATGACGAAAAGAGAGGGGGGGATGACGTACGAAAGAAATTGGAATGACGAAAAGGAGGGGCCGGGATGACGAACGAAAGAAATCGAGATGATGAACGAAAAAATCGAGATGGCGAAAGAGTGCGCGAATGACGAACGCTGAGGGTAGTGAGAGAAAACAGCAATACCACCCCCGTGATGGCGAACAAAAGATATTGGGATGGCGAAAGAGTGCGCGAATGACGTGCACTAAGGAGGTGCGCGTGAAGCGGCGCGTGTAAAGCGGCGCGCGCCGGAATGAAGAAAAAGGTGAAATGGAATGAACTGCTAAATATGTTTTGCAGTAGTTCCGGGCCTGCGATTTCATTTTTTTTAGATGAAAAAACTGTTTTGGTATATACTTTTCACGTTGCGGAACGCGCTTCATTCACTACCGGAGGAACGGACAATGAAAAACGGAAGATCGAACCTCGCATTAGTCATGTTCTCATTGTTGTTTGCCGTGTTTGTTTCACTTTCGAACTGTGCAAACTGCGCAGCCGAGGAGTTCTACAAACCGAATCCGGAGGACGTTCCGGGCTGGGCGAAACAGGGTATGTTTCATTTCATCCGGATCGACGGCGGCAAGATCGAGAGCATGAAGGCGGAGCGGACATGGTGGGGGCGCGAGTTCTCCGACGAGGAAAAGGAAGTTCTCTCCGGCATATATACGACGTATCAGGATAAGCTGTTCGAGAAGTTGAAGGAAGCGTCGTTCAACTGGATCTGGGTGACGTGGAGCAACGGATGGTCCACCGTGTTCGAGAAGGATAACCGCGACGACCTGAAACGCCTCATCAAGCGCGCGCACGCGGAGGGGATAAAAGTCACCGCCTACCTTTCGGCCACGAACATATTCTGGGAGAACACATTCGTTGACGAGCCCGAGACGCTGCCGTGGGTAATGGTGAGGGACGGCCGCCCCGTGCCGTACGCCGGGAACATGACGCCGATGCGGTTCCTCTGCGACGCCCGGCAGCCGGGCTGGCGCAAGTACATCATCGCGAAGGCCGCCATGGCGATCGACGCCGGCGCGGACGCCGTGTTCTTCGACAACGTGATCGGAGATAAGGAAGGCCTCAAAACACTGTTCAGCGAGTTTCAGGAAATGGCCGCGAAGAAGGCGAAAAAGAGCGGCCGCCCGAAGGTGTTTCTCTATGTGAACACGCATACGAAGCCGGATGTCGTCAACATAAACGACGTGTGCGAATTCATCTGGAACGAGTATGGGAAAGACACGCCGGGCGTGTGGCCGGAGTCGGGTTGGATGGTTGAAAACCCGCGTAAGACGCGGTTCCTGAACGGGGAAAAATTCGCGTGGCAGCCGGTCAAGTACGAGGACGACAAGTACCACTGCGGCCCGCGCGAGAAATGCATCCCGACGCCTGTCGAGCAGAAGCTCAGTATCGCCGAGGCG
>JAKLIR010000171.1 GCA_022709505.1 bacterium
CAAGGGCGAAATCAAATGCAGGCCGGAAGACCTGATCCGCGCGGATTACACCGATCCCGACGGCGACGCCGCTTTCTGCCATAACACGGAGACAGCCTCGATGGTGCTCGACGTGTACGAACGCCGCACGCCGTTCTCGCCGATGAAAAAAATAGAAACGTTCACATCCGCCGCGGCCGCTCACGTGGAATTTGCCGGGCGCGCCGCCGATCCCGCGGTGAAAACTGTTTTTCTGGATATTTAATTTCCGAGATGATTTAGAGTTAATTCGAGGGAACAACTATTTTGACTTTACTCAAGCCCGACGTGTTTTTCGCGGGCGGTGCTTTAGGTGCGGGTTGGGCCGGTTTCTGTTTTTTCGCTTTTTGCGTGGGCATCATCTTGTCCGGCTTCGGTATCAGAGGCGGGGTGAAAGTGAACTTCTCCTCGAAAGGACCTTTCTGTTTGAGGTCGATTATGAGTTTCGGCGTTTCCGTGTAAGGGAGAATGGCGTCGCGGATGAGCAATCCGTAAGAAATCTTTCTGCCCGCGAAAATGATTTTCATGAAGCCGACGTAAACGCCGTCGAGGAGAGCGGCGGCCTGATCGCCGGCGGAGACGCCGTTCACGGCGCCGCGATCGATCACCAGCCAGAGTCCGTCCTGCGACATGGAGGTGAGAATGATCTGTGCGAGCGATTCGTCCGGAAGCCGTGGCGGGAGAGTGTCCGCGAGAGGAACGGCGATGCGGTCGCCTTTGGTGAGAAAGAAGCCGTTAATGTGAGAGAAGAAATCGCCGTAGGCGTTCACGTTGCCGGTCTGAGTGATATGGAGAAGGCCGACGAGGGAGTCGCCCCGGAAGACCGGCAGCTCGAAGCCGGGAAGAATCGGGTTTGAATTCGAGAAGACCACGGCCGCGCGTCTGCTGTTGTCGTAAACTGACGATGGCGCGGTCATGTCATACCTGCTGGTGTAATAGGGAAACTGGTTTTCGGAGGCCGCCGGTTTGACCGCCGAAAACAGCAGGCAGGCTGCGATTGCTGCGATGCGAACTACACGTTTAATCAATATTATACCGCGACTCCGTTAATCATAGATAAGGCGACACGTTGATGTAGAGCCAGAAGAGCTCGGGTTTCACCCCGGCGAGATAGAGAGCGTAGCTCAACTGAGACTTATTCGATTCGCTTGCCATCATGTTGTTGACGATGTTCTGATAGATTCCCGACGCGTTCGCGACGGCGAGAAGGTATATGTTGTTGTCCGGGTTGTTCACCCAAGCCTGCACGCCGTCAACGACGGAGCGGAGTTTGGGGAGCGGTTTTTCGTAGTGAGTTTCGATGAGGTGGATGATCTCCTCTTCGGTGGGGCATCCCGCGGAGGTGCTGATGCTGAGCGGCGGGAAGGTGTAGTTAAGCGAACATGTCTGGCCTTTGTATTTGGTGTAAAGGCCCATGGCCTCATCGGTTGTTGCGGTCGAGAGGTAGGTGGCGAGCACGGCGCGCACTTGAGCGTCCGTGGGGTTGCTGAGGCCGGCGATGTCGTGGGCGAGCCGCATGAGATTGTTCGTTTTCGAGGGGTCGTCCATGCCGAGCGGAGCGAGAGCGGTCATGAGGTTGGTTCTGACAGCGTCCTCGTCCCACACTGGCACCCAGTTGCCGGTCATCTGATAGAGGCTTGAGGCGTTCTCGGATGTAGCGCCGAGGCGGCCGAGCACCTGAAGAAGAGCGTCCACCGCTGTTGCGGCGGTCGTCCTGCTCACGGGTGCGTCCTCCACCAGCACTTGGATCAGCATTCCGCGCGCGATGTCGTAAACATTGATAGTCGAGCCCATGTCCGTTGCGGATATGAGATTGGTGCTCGCGACCGCTCCGTTCGCGATCTTGGTTGAAAGTTTCGAACGAAGGTTCGAGATCGCGTTTGCAACGTCCTGATTGGAATAGGTCTCTCCGAATTTCAGTGCGAGAGCGACGTATTTGATCGCAATTCGTTTTCCGTCGAGCGCGAGCGAGGAGTTGCGCCATACGGTGAGCGCGTCCGCCATTTTCGCGCAGAGTTCGTCTATCTCGGACTGAACGTCGATGGATTCGAGGCTTGAGCCGGCGTCGTCGAAGATTGCCGTGACGTCCTTAAGCGTGTTAAGCGGCTGGCCGGGGGCCTTGTCCTGCATCTGCCCCGCTTCGCAGGCGGACGAGAGTTGCTGTCCGAGGTCCTTCACCGCTTGAACGGCCGTGCTTGTGGTCGCCCTGTTTTGGACCTGCGTCTGTATGCAGGCATAGTCCGGTTTGCCGCTCGTGTACGAGCAGGCTGAGATTATCGGGTTTGTGTAGCCGAGCAGGTCGGTCGCGAGAGCGGCGGTGTTCACCGAGCTGAGCAAGTCGATCTGGAGTGCGGAGTAAAGGTCGTCCACCTTGTTGATCTCGGCGAGAGCGCTGTCCGGTATATAGGAGAAGATGGTGGCTTTGCGGGTGGTGCCGTAGTCGACGGTCACGCCCGTCTGCGCGCCGCTGAGGTCGTCGAAAGCGACTTTCAGGTTCGAGCCATCTCCGGTGACAACTTCCACAATCACATCGAGCGAGCTTCCGCTTCCGATGTTGACGGTGATATCGAAAGTCCCGTTCGCGAGTGTTATACCGTTTACCACGGTGAGCTGCTGTCCGGTGTGGGCGTTTCGCGCCACGATGGTTCTCCCGGCGGAAACTGCTGTTGCGGCGCGGGAGGTTATGAGTCCCGTGTCCACCGCGGTTCCGGTTATCCTGTATGTCGTTCCGCTGGTTCCGCCGCCGCTCGTGGTGTTGGTAGTGGGCGACAGTGTCACGCCGCCGCCGCCGCCGCCGCCGCCGCATCCCGGCATAGTCAAGGCTCCGATGGTGAGTATTAACGCCATCGTTATCATTCCAAGTTTTTTCTTCATAAGAAAACACCTCACGGGGAGCGGCCGAAAACCGCTTTTTCATCTGATCTGATTCTAAATCATATTTTAAAAAGGGTCAATTTAAATATTCCCGGCGACAAAACTTCCTCCATCCGGCGTCTTCCGGCGGTATTCCGAGCCATCGTTCTCCGTTTCCGGATCCCGGCCCGGCCGCTCAAGGGGGCGCTTTTGAAAAAGCGCCCCCTTGAGAATCCCCCGCAAAACTTTTGTTTTCGCAACGCCGCTGAAACCACGCGGCATTGCTTTTTGCACCTGCGGCCTCCTTTATGGGTAAAAGGCCTCACCCGTCTTCTAATACCTACGGCAAAAAGATTATGCCTTGAAGACCGCGGAGCGGTCTTTCCATGCATTCCGGCGCGGAGCACCGGAACGAGAGATAAAAAACACTATGACGCCGAGCAGTGTAATGAGGAAAATAACGACCGGGCGCGGAGCACCGGAACGAGGAAAGTGCTAATTTTCTTGAGACACCTTAGTGTTCGTCATTCCGGGCTGAGACCCGGAACCCACGGGGAGACAGGACGTCAGGGGTGGTGTTTTTGGGGCGGACGGGTGCGGAGACCCGTCCCTACATTTAAACATAAATGCATTAACCCGATCCCGATACTTGGTTTCGGCGTTCTATCGACGAATCCGGGTTTATTTTTGCGTCGTTTGGATAAAGACGGAGGCGCGTTCAACGCCTTCGAGCAACATTCCTTCGAGGTCCGCGAGCGATTCCTCGGGAATACTCAGTTCGTCCCAAATGTTCGGTGGTATTTGTTCGATGTAAACGTTGCCGCTGAAGCCGACGTTGAGGCGGCGGCAATAGTTGTTTGCGATGAGAACGGAATAGACGATTTTCCGGTTCGGTTCCGAAACGAGAGATGGCGAATGGTGAAGTGAGATAGCTTCCGCGAGCGACGGTTGCAGGCCCCATTTCTCGCCGAGTATTTTGCCGATTTCCGGATGACTGATCCCGAATATGGCGGCTTCGTAAAGGTACAGAGGTTTGCCTTTTTCCTTCGCCGCGTTCACGATCCTCGAATAGCCGACCGGATTGAGCCGGTTCAGAACGACTTTCCCGATGTCGTGCATGAGCCCGGCGAGAAAGTAATCCTCTATGAAATTCTTGTGGATGTTCATCTTTCTCGCTATGAGTTTCGCGAAGACGCCGGTGGCGAGGAGATGCCGCCAATACTCGTCCATGTTTATGCCGCCCTGAGCCTGTGTGGTGAGAGTTTCCATGGCGGCCGTGCTGAGCGCGAGGTTCTTTATCGTGTTGAGTCCGAGCATGACTATCGCCCGGACGGTGGATGTGACTTTTTCATTGAAGCCGAAATAGGCCGAGTTCACGAGCTTGAGAACTTTGCCGGCGAGAACGGGGTCGAGAGAGATGACCTTGTTGAGATCGTTTGCGGATGAGGCCGGATCGTTCGCGACCTGAAGTATCTTTCCGACGGTCGGCGAAAGGCTCGGCATTCTGTCGATGTGCTTCAGAACGAGAGCTGCTTTCTTTTCGTCCATCTGGTGAGATTTCTCCTGTGGAAAAATTTATAAGATATACCGACTCAAGTCAACATTTTCAACGATATCCTTGAGGCGATCCCTGACAAACGCGGCGTCGATCCTGATCTTGCCTGAAACAGTGTCCGGCGCGCCGAAAGAAATGTCTTCGAGCACCTTTTCGAGGAGCGTGTGGAGCCTGCGGGCGCCGATGTTCTCGGTTTCCACGTTCACCCTCGCTGCGGCCGCGGCGATCTCGCGGACTCCGTCTTCCGTGAATTCGAGTTGGACGCCGTCCGATTCCAGCATCGCCACGTACTGCTTTATCAGCGCGTTTTTCGGCTCGGTCAATATTCGAATGAAATCCTCCGCGCCGAGATTGTCAAGCTCCACGCGCAGCGGGAACCTGCCCTGAAGTTCCGGAATCAGGTCCGAGGGTTTGCTTGTCGAGAAAGCGCCGGCAGCGATGAAAAGGATGTGGTCCGTTTTCACCGGCCCGTACTTGGTCACGACGGTGCAGCCTTCCACGATCGGCAGTATGTCGCGTTGTACGCCCTCTCTCGATACGTCCGGTCCGCCGCCGCCTCGTTCCCGCACCGCGATCTTGTCTATTTCATCTATGAAAATTATTCCCGCCTGCTCCACGAGTTCGAGAGCTTCGGCGGTCACCGCCTCCATGTCGATCAGCTTTTCCGTTTCCTGCGCGGTGAGTATCCTCCGCGCTTCCGCCAAGCTGACCTTCCGCTTCTTTGTGCGGCGCGGCATGATGTTGCCGAGGATGTCCTGCATGTTTACGCCCATCTCCTCCATGCCGCTGCCTGAAAATATTTCGACCATTTTAGGTTGCGTTTCGGAGACTTCCACTTCGACCGTCGTCGAGTCGAGTTCGCCGCCGGAAAGTTTGCGGCGGTATCTCTCGCGGAGCCTGTCGATCTGGGGCTGATCCTGATCGCCTTGATGCGGCGGGATGCTTTCCGGGTCCGGGCCCGCGCTCCATATCTGCGTTCGCTTCGAGTGCAGCAGCGCGTCCAGAAGCCGCTCCATGACGGCGTCTTCCACGAGCGCGACGGCCTCTTCCTGCCTGCTGCGTTTCACGGTTCTCACGCCCGCTTCCGTGAGGTCGCGGATCATGCTTTCGACATCCCGGCCGACGTAACCCACTTCGGTGTATTTCGTGGCTTCGATCTTTATGAACGGCGCGCGGGCGAGCGCTGAAAGCCTGCGGGCGATCTCGGTCTTCCCGACTCCCGTCGGGCCTATCATGAGTATATTCTTGGGGATGATTTCGTCTCTGAGTTCGGGAGCGGCCTTGGCCCGGCGAACTCGGTTCCTCAAGGCCACGGCGACAACGCGTTTCGCCATTTTCTGCCCGACGATGTACCTGTCGAGATGCTCGACTATCTTGGACGGCGTGAGGTCTTCCGGCGATTCGCGATCGAACAGAACGAGCTCTTTATTCATTTCATCGGACATTACCGGCTACTCCAGTGTTTCCACCGTGATGTGATCGTTCGTATGAATGCATATATCCGAGGCGATCTTCAGCGCTTCGCGTGCGATCGCGTCCGCGGGAAGCTCGGTGTGCGAGACGAGCGCGCGGGCGGCCGCGAGCGCAAGCGCGCCCCCGGACCCTATGGCTGCAACTTCTCCGTCCGATTCGATTACTTCTCCGGTGCCGGACAGGATCAAAATGTGCTCCTTGTCCGCGACAAGCAACATCGCCTCGAGTTTCCGCAGGTATTTATCCGTCCGCCATTCTTTCACGAATTCCATGGCGGCGCGATACAAACCGGCCTGATGCTTTTCGAGTTTCTCCTCGAAACGCTCGAACAGCGTCAGCGCGTCCGACACCGAGCCGGCGAATCCGGACAACGCCCGGCCTCCCGCCATTCGGCGCACTTTCACCGCGGTGTGCTTCAGGATATTGTCACCGAACGTCACCTGCCCGTCTCCGGCGAACGCTGTCTTGCCGCCGCGCCTGACGGCCACTATCGTTGTTCCGCGAATCTCTCCGCTTCCGCTTCCAGCAGTGAATTTTGTTTTCATCCGTCGGACACCTTTTGTTGTTTCTGGGGCGGCTGGATTCGAACCAACGAATGCCGAGACCAAAACCCGGTGCCTTACCGCTTGGCTACGCCCCAACTCAACGGCGTTTCAATCAACGCCGAAAATTTTCAATCATAAGATTATAGCAGGATTTCTTCAATTTAGAACAATAGTAATTTTTGTCACAATTTTTCCTCTGTTTTCTTTTGTATTTTCGATTAAATCCCAAGATATAAGGCGCTTTTTCCACGATTCCGGGATGCCACCGAAATTTAGTTCAACTTAACAAATTCGACACCATGGTCTATCATGCATTGATGTTTTCGGCCGAATTGTTTTTTCGGCCCATGCGCCGTGGAGAAGAAGAATTGACTGACCGAGTGAAAATTATCATTGCCGCGATCGGGTTCATCTTCTGCTGCGCCGGGAGCGCGGCGGCGGCGATCCCCAAATGGGGCCTTTTCGAGAGTGTCGCGGCGCCCGGCGTGCGGGCTGCGAATCCTTTCGATCCGGAGCAGGCCGACGTGAATGGAGAATTCATAGCGCCCGGCGGGAAAAAGTTCGTAGCACCCGCGTTCGCGTTCCGCGACTTTCAACGCGAGGTGAAGAACGGGACGGAGA
>JAKLIR010000172.1 GCA_022709505.1 bacterium
CGTGGTGAGAAATTTTCTGCAAATCATGTCCATATATCCCGTCGGTAGCTACGTCCGAATAAACAACGGAATGGTGGCGAGAGTCATAGGAGGCAATAATACTCAGATCACCCGGCCCGTCGTTCAAGTTGTTTCCTATGCAAACGGCGATCCCGCGAAACAGGATTTCATCATCGACCTCAAAAAAGAAAAATTACTTTTTATTAGAGAACCTCTGAATCTGACTCCACTTGACCCTGTTTTCCATCTCGCTTAGAATAAACTCTAAGGAGTGCGAGAGACTGTAGTGTTATCGGCTCCTCTTTGCGCGGAGGCGTTTTGAAGCCTATTCGTTTATTCTTTTTCACGGCGTTGATGATATTATCATCAGCGGTCTTGAACTTGTCCGTGAATCCTGAAATCAACATACTTTATCCGCCTTCAGACAGCTTTGAATGCTCGACAGCCGTTATCCCGGTCACAGGTCAGGTCATCTGCGACGATTGCTATTTAACTATTGGAGAAAAAAGGGTCGCTATTAATAGCAACGGAGAATTCTCTTCCCCAATAGAAATCAATCCGGGAAAAAACCTTATTTATATTTCAACTCACGACAACCTCGGGAAAACGATCTCCACGAGAACTCTCAACGTCGTAAGAACTAATTCCGATTTTAAATTGAAAATACCGGCGCAAAGCAGCGTTTCCGGAATCGACGCAAGCCTCGTCCCTTACCCCCCGGATTCGGCTCAAAACGCGGAAAAACTTTTCCCCGGCTCGAAAACATCAGTTTATAAACCCGAAAAAACGAGCAGGATGCAGATAAACCCGAAAAATAAAATTAATAGAATAGCTTATTTCATCAATGGTAAAAGAATTTTAAACGAAAGCACACCTGAAACGAGCATAATTGGGAAAAGAGCGCTTATTGGCAAGAACAACAGTAATTTCTGGAATGTCGCCGGTGTTCAAACGGCGGAAAAAGGAGATATTCTCGTATTTAACGGAAAAACACCGTTTGAAAAGAAACTTGATATAAGTGAATATCGGAATCCGGCAAACGGGAAATTGCCGCTCCGGGCGGTTTTCGAAAAAGCCGGGTGGAAGGTTCACTGGACCCCCGGAACGATAAATCTGTATCCCGCTTGCACCGCGGTTAGCATTTCCATCGGCAAAGGAAAACGGCTTCAGGGGATAATGGTTAAGAACCGTGTATATCTTGAAGGCAAGGAACTGGAGCGGGGTGGATTGGGAACCGTAGCCGACAACGACAAAGAGGCTCTTCTAAAAATAGAAGGTAAAAACAAATCCGTTCAATTCCAACAAATTGGAACAACGACTCCTCTTATGAAATGTGTGATACTAAGAGATTTGGCCCAAATGGGGCAACGAATTGAATGGGATAACGACAAGAAAATAGCAACGGTATCACATAGTATAGAAATAAGCAGAAGCAATTAACCGTGTTTTAGATTAAAAGCGCGTGTTTTTCACCGCACAGAGGTTTGTGTGTTACGCAATACCAAAACATGCGGCGGATTTGCCTAAAACACGCCGTGTTTTAGCTACAGAGGCCTTTTTTCAAAAACATGCTTTCACACGCATACAAAGCCAGAATTATTAACCTCTTCATAATTGTATTTATCTTTTTACTCTTCTGGTTCGCTCATTTCACAACAAGCACAAATCCTGAAATTGCCGTTGCGCTCGTTCTTGGAATCGGGATGACATTCCTTTCCTTCGCCCGGCAGGACATAGCCGCAATAACTCTTATTGTCGCCATGATGCTTTCTCCCGAGTTCAAACTCGCCGGGTTGCCCAAAAGGGATATTGTTTTGAGATTTGACGACGTTCTTCTCGTCACTTTCTTCATGACTTGGATGTTTAAAGCCGCATATTACAAGCAGTTGAATCTTCTGAAATTCACATCTCTGAATAAGCCGATGCTGATGTACATCACCGTGGCGATAATATCCACATGGAAAGCGGTCGCCATCGGGGACGTTCAGCTTTTCAGCAGCGCATTTTATTTGTTGAAATACATCGAATATTTTATGGTTTTTTTCATGTTCTCGAACATAATCACTGATGAAAACCAGTTAAAAAAGTTCATGACCGCGTTTTTTATAACAGCAGCGATTCTCGCCATATACGGAATATTCCAGATTTTAACCGGGGTTCCGAGGATAACAACTCCATTCGAAGGAAAAACGGGAGAAGCGAATACGTTCGGTGGTTATATAATAGTAATCATCGGAATCTTGGCGATGGGTGTGATCAAAGCGCCGACACTTGCTTTGAAAACAGGTTTCATAGCGGCCGTGTTGGTCTTTTTCACGGTTCTACTTTTCACTTATTCGCGATCTTCTTATCTCGGCATTTTGGTTTTGTTTTTAACCGTACCATTGGTTGTGGCGAGGCGGCAGCGAATGGTAGTGGTTTTGCTGCTTATGGTCGGGCTTCTATGCAGCCCTTTGTTGCTTCCCCAGAAGGTTAAGCAACGAGTCCTCGCTCCTTTCCAAGGTGAAACCGAAGAGGTAACTCCTTTTTTGAGGTTGAATCCCGGAGATTCTTCCTATCTGAAAGTTCAAGCCACTCAAAATGTAATAACTTTCTGGAAGGAGTCGCCGGTTCTCGGAAGAGGCGTTACGGGGGTGGGGCTTGTTGACACACAGTACCCGTTGATACTTGGAGAGACGGGGATTTTGGGCGTGGTTTGCTACTTTTGGCTTTTCCTGACAATTATCGGCTCATGCTTGAAGGCTCGGAAATTTCTTGAAGGAAAAAAAGGCCCGTTAATCTGGTTCTGGAAAACCTTAGTGAACGGATTTTTGTGCTCTTTGGCGGGCCTTCTGTTTCATGCATTCGGGGCAAATACTTTTATTATCTTGAGAATAATGGAGCCGTTTCTGTTCCTTACCGCCGTTATCGTTTCAATTCCCTCGGTACTGGAGAAACAAGAACATCCGCTTGCGAATGCGTCGGCGCCTTCAACTGTATAGTCCCGAATCTATGTTGAATTATCTTAAAGCAACCCGGCATATAATCGAATCAGCCTTTTCCCCGAACATCCACCCCTGAAATCCGTATCTCAGCCCGGAATGTCGAACAAAAGAGGAATAAAATTCATGATGCCGATATTACGATGCTTGTGAGATGTTGCAGTCATGCCTTATGGCAATACGACACGCCTTGAAACCGAATCCGGATTAAAATGAATTTTCCGCTGTTGTAGATGTCCATTTAATGTTATGTTTTCCGGCCCATACGGACAGGCAACCGAGGCACCACAATTTCAGAGAATTATCACGGTGTCCCGCCTCGAAGTCTCTCCATAACTTTTCCCTGTATTCTTTTGAAAAAATATCGTTCGGAAGCGCGCGGGTGTATTCCATGAAACTGTTTTTCAGAGGCCCGCGCATCCATTCCGCCACCGGCGCCTGAAATCCGTGTTTCGGCAGGTTTACGATTTCGGGAGGAAGGGCGAGGGAGCACATTTTTCTGAAAAGTCTTTTCGAACCGGGGTCCGCCGCCCTGATTTCCGGTGGGATGCTCAAGCATGAGCCGACGAAGTCGAGGTCGATGATCGGCACTCTTATTTCAAGCGAAGCCGCCATGCCGGCTTTGTCCCACATACTGAGAGAACAATCCGTCATCCATGTCTTTAAATCCGCGGCCATGAAACGGTCCATTCTCGTATATCCGAGTTCGTCCGCTTCTTTGAAAGCATCGAGCTGCGGCGCCATGATTTGATCGAGCGAAGAGATGTCCGAATTCGAGACGCCCATCAAAGAATTCATTTCGGAAAAGTCGAAAATGTTTCTCCAAAGCAAGTGGGCGAGTTCGGGTTTTCGGCCGCAGGCGGAAGTGAAGCGCGTTGCTTTTTCGCGGAGGGTTAGGTAGTCGTCGCCGCCCGGGAGGAAGCGTGTTAGCGGCCGCAACATGCTCAGGGCCGCCGCCGCGGGCCCCATTTTCAGGAGAAGCGACGTCGCTTTGTGGGTGGGATATCCGAAGAACAATTCGTCTCCGCCGTTTCCGGCGAGCACGACTTTTCCGCGGCTGCCCGCGAGCTTGGACGCGAAGTATATCGCGATCGAGGTCGGCAGGAAATCGAGGTTGTCGAGGTGATAGCACATGTTTTCAAGTTCGGCGGAGACGCCCTTGCCGTCGAGCAGCGCTTGTTCGTTCGCTATCCCCCAGTCCGATGTTATCCTCTTCACGTCTTTGTGTTCGTTGAACGTGGGGTTGTCGTAGTAAACGGTGTAGGTCTTCAGGTTTGAGAAAGAGCCGCTCTCCTTGAGCGCGGATAGGATGAACATGGAGTCGAGGCCGGAGGAAAGCAGGAGCCCGACGGGCACGTCGCTGATAGTCTGGCGTATCACTGCGCGCTTGAGCTCGTCCGCGAGGCGCCGGGCCCAGTCGTCCTCGCTGAGTCCTTTCTCAAAACCGGCGGGAGGGAGCGTGCGAAACTTCTTTTTCGCAACGTGAAGATCATTGTCAACGATCAGCAACTCGCCTTGGGGCAACTGACAAACCCCTTCGATCGAGGAGAAGGGATGGAAGACATATCCTGAAGAGAGGAATTGGCGAACGGCGGTCATGCTTACCGTTGAGGCGATCCCGGTCGAGGTGAATGTCTTTAGTTCGGATGAGAACATGAAACGGTCTCTCTCCGCCGAATAGTAAAGCGGTTTGACGCCCATCGGGTCTCTCGCGAGGATGAGCTGTCTTTTGCCGGCGTCCCATAACGCCACGGCGAAAATACCGTTGAGTTTTTCGAAAACGTCGGCGCCCCATTCGATGTATCCGTTGAGTATGACTTCGGTGTCCGAGGTCGTTTTGAAAACATGTTTCGACGAAAGTATCTTTTTGAGTTCGGGGAAGTTGTAAATTTCGCCGTTGAAGACGACGGCTATCGAACCGTCCGGAGAGAACATGGGCTGGTTGCCGCTCGAAAGGTCTATTATAGCGAGCCGGGTCATTCCGATCCCGACGTTGCCGGCGATGTGGATGCCGGTGTGATCCGGGCCTCTGTGCTTCAGGGTCGAGCAACAGGTTTCGAGGAACGCTCTATCGACGGGATCGCGCTGTATGACGCCGGTAATTCCGCACATATCATGATCCTTTTTCGCATAGAGCCATCAGCCACGGGAATGGGGTTGCCATTACCACGGAGTGGAAGTGACGGCTCAGGATATTTTTGAAAGAGGACGGCGAGTAGTGCCCGATGTGTCCGGGTGTATTTCCGAGTTGAGGGAGATATTTCAGCCGGGCCATGTTGCACATTCTCCATACGGGCTCGTGCGGCACCGAGATAACGGCGTACTTGGAAGTTATCCCGCGCACGGCGTCGAGAGCGGCGTCCGGGGCATCGACGTGTTCGAGGACTTCGAGCAGCAGTACGAGGTCGAAGGAGTCGCCGGAGAAGCACACGTCCGGCAGTGAGTTGATGACGAGAGAATCGGCGCGCCCAGAACGGTGTTCTATCAGAAAATCCGCGTCGATCTCCGCGCCGGTTATGAACGCGGACGGAAATTTTTCCCTTACGATTCCGGTTATCACGCCTTCGCCGCAGCCCATGTCGAGGATCCGCTCCGGCCGGGCCGTGTCGAGGTAAACATCGAGTGATTTAAGGAACCCGCGCATTAAGGCCCGCTCGACCGGGTTCTTCGAGCCGTACTTTGAATAATAGTTTCCGACAATTTTTTCGTTTTGCATTTTCGAGGCGCTTTAAGGGCGAAGGCCCTTTTTTTCGTATATGGCGATCTGGTTCATTCCGAGGAGGAACCGTTCGTATTTGACAAGGTGGAGATCGGCGGCGGCGCCCAGATTTTCAAGGAAAGCTTTGTCCGGGAACTTATCGGAATGTTCGTCGTCGGCCTCTTTGCTGAAAAGAGACATTTTTCCACCGAAAGAATACAGGGATTCCGCGCCGCGTCTCGGAGCGGTCGCTATGATTTTTCCTTTGTCGGACAGGAGTCCGCGGCAAGCGATGAAAATCTTTTGCGGGTCTCGAAGATGTTCCACCACGGCTATCAGGGTCACGACGTCGAACGGCCCGCCGAGGGAGGAAAGATCGGCGGTCTCGATGTCGAGGCGAGCGAATGATTGCGACGGGTAAACCTCGGCGGCGGCGGATATGCAGTCCGCCAGAGAGTCCACGCCTGTATATGAAACGGATTTTTTTCCTTGGGAAAGAAGGGTTTCGAGCAAGCTTGCTCCGCCGCATCCGAGATCGAGAATCCGGCTCCCGTCGGGTATGAACGAAGCCGTTTTCATGTTTCTCGCGCGCCTCAGGAACGGCGAAAGAAGGCCTGTAACCTGACCGCGGAGATTATCTTTCATGATTCCTTGTCGCCGACGGATTCACTGTCGATTTTCGCGCTGTAGATGTTTTCCCGCATCTCGGTTATCATCCGCTGCATAAGTTTCCTGTTGACTTTCAGTATGTCCGTGAGGATCCCGACGGAGAGTGAGAAAAGGCTTATCGTAATGAGTATTCCGGCTATTATAAGTGACTGGATCCAGCCCTGACCGCGACCGGTGAGATAGAACCAAGCAAATCTTCCCGCGAGCGCGACACCGAGTAATCCGGTCACGGCGCTGAGGGTCATGAAGATCGGATAAGGGTTGTAGATCATATAGAATCGCAGAGCGGTGAGGCCGCTTCGAACGAGATACTGGAAGGCGTTTTTCATAAGCCTGCTCGGGCGAAGCACGCCTTCGTTCACTCTTATCGGCACGCCCGCCACGCGGAGGTCGGCCTCGTTCGCGGCGATCAGCGATTCGTGAGTGTATGTGAAGCGGTTGAAGATGAACAGCCCGAGCATTGCGCGGCGGTTCAAGGCGCGGAATCCGCTCGGCGTGTCCATCACTTTCACACCCGCGAGCTTTCTTACGAACAGAGAGCCGAGGGCCTGAAGTTTTTTCTTGAGGGGTGAAAAATGCTCTATGTCGCGGATCGGGCGCTCACCCACGACCATGTCCGCGCCGCCGTCCATCAACGGCGCGAGTAATTTCGGGATGTCGTCCGCGTTGTATTGGTTGTCGGCGTCGAGGTTGACGAGGTAA
>JAKLIR010000173.1 GCA_022709505.1 bacterium
GGATGATTCTCCCCATGTTGAGATCGACGGCAAGCTCCTTTTTTCCGCCCTTGGAAAACACGATCGCCTCTCCGAGCGCGGCGTTCACCTGCACCTCGGCGCCCGTCAGATACTCCTTCAACTTCGCGTCACGGGTCCCGACTTCATAAAAATCTTGCTCGAAAAGCCGGTTGTATTTCAGGACCACGTCTCCGGACGCTCTGAGCGTGTTAGACCCTATGTCGAACAAAAACCTGTCCGCGCTTATCTCGACGTTCGATAGCATGACGACGCCGCGCAAATCGGACATCATCGTTTTCTTCGAAACGTCATACACCACTTCTTTAGACTCAAACGAAATGGAATATGGGATATCGGCGCGGGCGCAGGTGTAAAATGAAGCACAGAGCAAATATACCGCCGCGGCCGCCGGCAGCAGAATCTTTTTCATCCTGATATCTCCTTTTAACGGCGCTTCCTCACGCCGCCCGTCTTTATCCCGCATTATTCACCAATGTGGGTTGAAATCGGAAAAAGGGATGAGATACAATGTCGAATTCTCCTGAGGAGAATGTTTCTCGACGGGCCGAGCTCTGCCGAGGCCCAAGGCGAGCGAGAACGAGGGAGCATACTGTTTCGTATGTGACCGAGTTCGAGTCGATGATGCAACACCGTAGATCGCCCTTTTTCCGATTTCCCGGATTTTTCTGGTGAAAAATCCTGATTATTGGAATTACGTACCAATGCGGATTATACATAAACCATGTCGTCCTGCAAAGTGACCCTTACGAAACGCGGGAGAAAATCGCGACGCCGGCGAAGCACTTGCATCACGTCCGGGCATGCCGCTCCTTTTGTTGCGAATTACGGGTGAAATCACTATCATTCCCGGACATGGAAACGCTTCTGGAAATGCCTGCGCTTGTCAAAGTAACCGTCGTGTTTTTCCTCATAATGATATTTTTTCGTCTGAAACTGCCTCTGTGGGCGTGCCTGCTCATCCCGGCGCTCACGACCGGCCTCTGGTTCGGCGCCGGTGCAATGAGAACCTTGAGATACGCGGGCTCGGCGGCAATCAGCGCGGAGTCGATATACCTCGGGCTGATAGTGTTCCTGATCCTCGGGCTGAGCAACGTAATGAACGGAACCGGGGTTCTCACGAGAATCGTCGAGGCGTGCACCGCGCTGCTGGGAAGCTCCAAGCGGAGCGCGGCGGCGCTTCCAGCGTTGATAGGACTGCTGCCGATGCCGGGCGGCGCGGTTTTCAGCGCGCCGATGACGGACGCCGCATGCGGAAAAGGCCGCCAGACGCAGGAACAGAAAGCAGCCATAAACTACTGGTTCAGACATGTCTGGGAATATTGGTGGCCGTTGTACCCCGGCGTGATACTCGCCTCATCCATATTTCAAGTTCCCGCGTGGAAGCTACTTCTGCTGCACATTCCTCTGACAATCGTGATGGCCGCGAGCGGCTACTTTTTCATACTCAGACCTTCTTTCAGAGGCGAGCCTCGAACGCCCGCGCCGACCGGCGGGCGGCCCCCGGGACTCGCGGCGAAAACGCTCCGGGAAAGCGCCTGCATAATAATAGTCATACTTGCAATTTTCATCGCCGGCCCCTTGCTGAGTCCTCTCGGAATCAAAGGAATAGCGGCGAAGTACATTCCTGTTTTCATAGGTCTGACATGTGGGTTCGCCTACCTCGGCTTCTCTGAAAAATTAGACTTAAAACGCATCCTGAGAATGACGTTCACGAAAGAGCAATTACAGATGGTGCTAATGGCGGCCGGGATAATCATTTTCAAGGACATGCTCGTCAACGTAAATGCATTTGAAGGAGTCCACGAGGATTTGACCCGATTCCACGTCCCAGTGACAGCTATCATAGCCTTAGTCCCGTTCGTCGGCGGAATGGTAATCGGAATTACAGTTGGATACGTCGGCGCCTCCTTTCCCATAGTGATTTCGATGCTCACGGCGGCGCAGCTCGGCGCCGACGTAAGGTTCGCCTATCTCGCACTCGCGATCGGATCGGGGCACATCGGCATGATGTTGAGCCCCGTGCACCTTTGCCTGATAGTAACAGTGGATTATTTCAAAGCCGACATTCTGAAGATATACAAAATGATGTTGCCGGCCGCCGCCGTGTCGTGGCTTGCTGCGGTGGCGCTCTATGAAATCTACAAGATCGTCCTGAAATGACTTTCCGCAGCCGGCTGTTCAACATATACGGAACGGGTTTTATTTCGTATGGATAAGACGCACCGGCCGGACGTTCTCGCCGGGTTTAAGCGTCGCATAGAATCTCGTCTTCAACCTGTCGAATTCGCTCGCCGAGGAAACCGCGTCCATTGGCTCGTGGTGTATGATCCCGCCCGCGATCTTTCCGTGTCCGCCGGCCAATCCATGCCCGCCGACAACCGTTCGTATCAGCCTCCCTGCGTCCCGCTTGCCGTCCCTCGTCCGGACCGACAGGTATATCTTTCCCCCGCAAGTACCTATGACGAGAACCCATTTTATCCCCTTCATGCCGTACATCCAGTCCGCCACTTCCGCCGCGAGATCGGGATATTCCATCTCGGGGATCACGGTTACGAGCAGATCGTCGTACATCTCGACTCCGAGCAAGGCATTGTACATCTGCTTGAAATATCCGTGGCGATGCAGCGGCTTTTCGATCCTCCAGAGCTTGTTGCGGTCCACGCGGTCCACGAGATATTTGTACGCCTCTATGTCCGCCCTTATGAATTCCCTGCCGAGATCATAAGTATCCGTCTTTATTCCATAGAACAGCGCGGTCGCGATATTCTTCGGAAGCCCGATGCCGGCCGCAATTATGTATTCGAGCACTATCGTCGATGAAGCGCCGTAATCCGTCCGAACGTCGTGAAAAGGAACTTTTTTAGTCCGCGCCCTGACCGGCTTATGGTGATCCACGACTATATCCGGGATTATCTTCGAGGGAAGCTGATTGTTTCCCGCCGCGGGCTGAGTGTCCACAAGAGCGACCGCCTTGTAACGGCGATAATCGATTTCCTGCATGTTTTCCATGTTCAGCTTCAGCAAGGAGACCATCGCCCTGTTCTCCGCGCGCCCTATCAAACCGCCGTAGAAAACCGTTGATTCGAGACCGAAAGAATGCTTGAAGAGAAGTTGGAGCCCGAACGCGGCGGCCATGGCGTCCGGGTCGGGATTGTTGTGCGTCACAATCGCCACATGTTTGTGCGGCTCGAGAACCGCCTTCATCCGGTCGAGCTTTTGTTTCGCTTCTTTCTCCGTCATTTTCCGCCTTCGGGATGTTTCTTCCTGTACGCCGCCCGCGCGGCGAGCACTCTCTTCAAAAACCCTTTGCCGATCTGCTTCTCGAATTCTTTGTAAACAACTTCAGAATTTTTAACGAAAACTCTTTTCTCAGCAGGAGTCATCACGGACACGTGGTAGCCCATGGAGACGAGCTTCTTATAAGAATCCTCTTCCCCTTCGCGAAGCGCGCTCCTTATATTGTAGGTAAGCTTTTTCAACTCTCTCTCGAGCACTTCCTTGTCTTTTTTCGGCATCGACATATAGAAATCTTTGTTTATTACGATGATCCCAGCTTGATAAGTGAAACCCGCCCGCGTTATGAAAATCTTGTCTCTTTTCAGCCCATTCCCGAAAAGACGGTCCCACGCGGCGAGCGCGCTCGCGGTGTTCGCTCCGCTGTCAACAACCCCGCGGGCATACGCATTGAAAACCTCAGTCGCGGGGATCGGGATCGGAGACGCGCCCTGCGCCTTCCAGAACGCTATGTGGACCGGACTCTCCCACGATCCTATTTTCATCTTCTTCAGGTCTTCGGGCTTGTGCACTGGGCCGCTCATCACGAAATCCATGAACCCGTTCTCCATGATCGACGAAGTTATAAGCCCTTTTTTCTTGAACTTCTCCATCAGCACCGGCGATATCACGTTGTCTATCAGATAGTACGCTTCGTCGCGGTCCCGGAAAAGAAACGGCAGTTCGAGGATATTCACCTCGGGAACCATGGTCGCGAGAGTGGATGTCTGAACCCCGGCGCCTTGAATCCCTCCGAGCAGAACCTGATCGAGCATGTTGCGATCGCTGCCGAGCATTCCGGAGTGAAGATGTTTTATCTCCACTTCGCCGTTCGTGCCCTTTTTGACTTCCCTTATTGTGCTCTCCACCGTCTTGCCCCATATACTCTGCGGCGTCACGTACGATCCGATTTTTACTGTGATTTTCTTCTCTCCGCGCGCCGTCGCGCCTAACATCACCGCCGCTACGACCGCGAACACGCAGAAAGTAATCTTTAACTTCCGCGATTCACTTTTCCATGTCATTTTCGAGTTTGCGTGACTTCTCATTTCGCCGTACCTCTGATGTTATTTCCAGCCGGGATCGTCCGGTTGATGTTCGCGGCGGCTGTCAAACGCCCCGCCATACGGCGTCACTTTATGACGCCCTCCGAGCGAAGTTTATCAATACTCTCCGCCGGCACTCCCGCTTCCGCCAACAGGATGGAGGTGTGTTCTCCGAAACCGGGGGGAGCGCTATGAGCGTCGTCCGACATTTTAAAAGGCGCACCCATCTGCGGCATGACGCCGCCCTTGCCAGTCGGCACCTCGAAAGCAAGCCCCCTCGCGCGGATCTGCGGGTCATCGAGTGCTTCCGCGAAACTTTTCACCGGGCCGAAGCAAACGTCCGCGCCTTCGAGCAGGTCGATCCATTCGGCGGCGCTTCGCGTCTTGAACAAAGCGGTCAATTCCGCTTCGAGTTTTTCCCTGTCGTTTCCGGTCCCGTGATGCAGAACCTCGAGTTCGCTCTTTCCAGCGAGCGCGCAGAACTTCTTGAAGAACTTCGGCTCTATCGCGCCGAGGCAGACGAATTTCGAATCCGCCGTTTCATAGACTCCGTAGCAAGGGTTCCCGCCGTTGAGATCGTTCTTTCCGCGCTCCTGTTCCTTCAAACCCGCGGTGTAATCCGCGAGATTCATGGGAAGCATTGCGAACGCCGAATCAGACAGAGAGATGTCAACGTGCCTGCCCCTGCCCGTCCCGCGGCTTTCCATAAGCGCGGCGAGAATTCCGAGCGCCGCGAACAAAGCGCCGCTCATGTCGCCGATCGGAATTCCCGGCAACACCGGCAGGCCGTCCTTGACGCCGGTCATTGCGAGCAAGCCGCTCGTCGCAATGTAGTTGATGTCGTGCCCCGCCCGGTCGGCGTACGGGCCGTTCTGGCCGTAGCCGGTGAGAGAACAATATATTATCCCCGGTTTGATCCCAGCCGCGGTCGAGTAGCCGATCCCCAACTTATCCATAACACCCGGCCGGAAACTTTCCACCACCACGTCGTACCGGGGGAGGAGATTCAGAAATATCTCACGGCCGGCGTCCGTCTTGAGATTAAGAGTCGCGCTTCTCTTGTTCCTGTTGAGAGCGAGGAATTTTGCGCCCACCCCGTCTATGTAAGGCGGGAGCCAGCGGATGTAATCGCCTTGATCGGGGTCTTCTATCTTGATTACTTCCGCGCCGAGATCGGCGAGAAGCATGGTGCAATACGGACCGGGCAAGAGCCTCGAAAGATCGAGCACCCTCACACCGCTCAGAGGTCCGGCCATTTTGTTGCCTCCGATTGAAAGTGAACTTTATTAACGTCGTCGGATTCGTAATCAGGCGTCGGGGTCGTCCGACGGAGCGCTGCCCTTTGCGGGCCCTTTAGCTGCCGAGCGGCCCGTGTATATCACCGCGACGATCCGCGCCACACCGCCTTCCACGCACCTCACGAGATGCGGGATCGACGAATCGAAATATATGCTGTCCCCCGGCTCGAGCACGTCCGTGTGATCTCCGAGCTGGACCTCCATCTTTCCTTCGAGAACGAAAATGAATTCCTCACCCTCGTGCGCGTAAGCATGGCTGTCCTTGATCGTCGCCGGTTCGAGCGTCACGATGAAAGGCTCCATGTTCCGGTCCTTCTTGTCGAAAGCGAGCGATTCGTACGAGTACCCGTATTTCTTTCCCATCTTGGACGCCACGCGTGAAATCATTTTCCTCTCGTTATGCCTGACCAACGAATACGGCGCCTCCCGGATGTCCTCGAAAAAACTTCCTATCTCCACATCGAGCGCGCGCGAAAGTTTTATCAGCGTCCCCAGAGGCGGCGACACCATGTGGTTTTCTATCTGAGACAACAATGCGGAAGAAAAGCCGGACGTCCGGGCGAACTCCTGCAGGGACATCCCTTTCTTCTCCCGCAGTCTCTTGATCTTTTCGCCGACCGCTACTTCGTCCCCGTCGCCCGTAACTTCGAGATCATTGTTATCGTTAAGTTCGTCGTTCATCTCTATTTCCCCCCGTGAATCTATTCTTCGAATCCTATTATACATTCTCTTCGATTTCAAAAATATATTATATCCCCTACGCCCGCGTAAAGCACTATTTTAATTGACTCATATTCCTTTTTCCTTTAAAATCAACAATCTATTTAATCCAGTTCCACATGGAGAATCATCGGAGATGAAGAAATTTCTAAGCCGGGTTTTCAACATACACGAAGGCGAACACGGCCGCGTTCTTCTCAGTCTGCTTATATTCCTCATCGTCATGAGCGGAATTATCTTCGGCCGCAACGCGCGCGATTCCATATTCCTTAAAAACGTCGGCATAAAATATCTGCCGTACATGTACCTTTTAAACGCCGTGTTCGTGGTTATCGTCTCAACGGTCTATTCTTCATTCGTGGATAAAATCGACCGGACGAAGTTCACGGTCGGCTCATTCCTGATCTACGCGGGCGTGGCGGTCGCATCCCGCATTCTTCTCGGCATGAAACTGCAGTGGTTCTATTCAATGTGCTACGTACTGGTTCAGATAATCTGGCTGATCGGGCTTATGCAATTCTGGACGCTGATGGGAGACGTGTTCGACACACGCGAATCGAAGCGGCTCTTTCCGCTCATCAGCACTGGAGGGCTGCTCGGCATGGTCGTCGCCGGGCTCGGCGGGAAGTACCTTGTGTCCGCGATCGGCGGCACTGAAAACCTGTTTCTCGTCTGGGCGGCGCTTC
>JAKLIR010000174.1 GCA_022709505.1 bacterium
AAGTTACACGCCCGCAACGCCGCGAATCGCCGTCATTCCGGGCCGAGATCCGGAATCCATGGGCGACAGTATGAGCATCTCGGGGCAAGGTGGAGTCATAAGCCGGCGGACGGGCGCGGAGACCCGTCCCTACAACTCAAACGCAATATATATAAAGGCCGCGGGAGCGGCCTTGCCACGCGCTACGACGCGGAGCATCGCATCGAGGAAATCCCGGCGAGAGACATTTCTTTCACCTTATTATCACATGAGAAATTGCTAAAAGCGGTGAGGCGCAAGGCGCATCGAGCGAGAACGAGGGAGCATACTTTTAGGTATGTGACCGAGTTCGAGTCGATGATGCAACGCCGCGAATCGCCGCTTTTCGCAATTTCTCCCCCCGGAATGATCACTTTCCGGCTTCCTTGAGATATGCCTTCGGGCCGGGAGGCGCCCATCCGAAACGCGTGTAAAGCGCGACTGCTTTCCCGAGCGTGTTCTGCGCGCTCCGCTTGTCGCCGAGCGCAAGCTCGGCGCGACCGAGCATATATACCGCCAACGGATTTTCCGGACACAGTTTCACGGAGGTCGCGAGAGCGCGCCGCGCCTTCTCAAGACCAGCCTTCCCCGGCGACGGAGACAACAGGCCTCCCGGCTCCCTTTCGCCCCGGTAATACCAGAACTGAGAGTTTAGAAAATCGTAATCGAGCGCCCTGACGCCGGCGGCGCCGTACCGCTTCCCGCCGCCGGGCTCACCGTACCCGGTTATCGTATCCTTGCCTTTTTCATAGGCAGGGAAAAGAAATTTGTAGCCGGCCGTGCGGGCAAAAACTCCCGTATGCCGCGCGAACGGCGCCGGCTCGGACGCGTCCACGATTATGTCCCGCCCGTTGGCAAGCTTGAGCAAAACCGCGGCATGTCCGTTGTTGCTATATTGCCCCGCTATGTTTCTGAACACCATCACAACCCCGGCGTCCGCCCCGATCTTCTGGAGCATCGCAGCGATCAACACCGATTGCAGGAAACACTGGCGCTCGCCGTACTTCAGCACGTTGTGGAATTCAAACCCGCGGTCGAGACTGAACCGCGGAATCGTTTTTTTCACCATCTTATGGAGATAGGCGGCCGTCTCCATCTCCAACTCCGTCTTTTTCCCCGCGTCGCGCGACGCGGCCGACTCAGCCCGAGACGATTCGAGCATCCGCTCTATCGTGTCTTCACCGCGCCCTCTGAACTTCATTCCGGTTTTGGCATATTCGCGGTTCATCCAATCGTAAAAATCCTTCGGCGCGCCGGCTTTCCCGCGAGTGAGCGAATCCGCAATGAACGACCCGAAAGCAGCGCCGCCGTATTCGTATCCGCCGTTCCGCTCCGCTCGCGCCGACGACAACGACACCCCGCATATCATCAGCAACAACATCGCATATTTTCTTGTTTTCATTTCCAGCCTCTCAAGTTCACGTCAGACCTTCAGGAATATTTTGTTCCTATACATGGCGAACAAAGCGAGCCACCAAAAAAGGATAAAGGCCGCCGTGTAGCCCCATCCCCCCGGCACGCGGCCGAAATGCGTGAAGAAGAAATCGTACAGGCCTTGTTGGAGCGGCGCGACAACACCGCCCGAATGGACTTTGATCCCGGCGAAGATCGTCGTTTTCACCAATATAGGAAGCACATAGGCCGTCATCGCGTTCGCGCCGAACACCATCAGAGGAAACGCCGCCGCCCGGAAACCCGCTATGTCGATCGTCACATACAGCAGACCCGTCAGCAGAATGCCGAGCCCGCCCGAGAAAACAATGTACGAGGAGGTCCACAGCGGTTTATTGAACGGGAGATTCGAATTCCACGCAAGGCCGAGAGCGGCGAGCGCCGAGCCGGCGCCTATGAGGATGGCTGCCCTTTTGAACGCCGTTATGTCTTTCAGCCGTATGGCGTCCCCGGCCGCCGTGCCGATCAGCGCCAGCGCTGTGGTGGGAATCACCGAAAACGCCCCTCTCAGCCCAATCGGTTTCAGGTAGTAATCGTCTATGTGGTTTATTATGTTCTTCGTCTGCGAAAAAAGTCCCGCGCCCTCGCCCGGAATCGGCACATACCGGATCACCCCCCAATGGGCGACCAGCAGAGACGCCGCTATGAAGAGCCGCTTCCTCGGAGGCAATTCATACAACAGCGCGGCGAAGAAATACGCCAGTCCGATGACCTGAAGCACTCCAAGCCCGAAATACGGATGCCGGACGACCGACGAATCGACGAGACACCCGAGCAGAAAAAGAGTCACGGTCCTTTTTAAGATGTGGAAGTCCTGCCTGAGAGGCGGCGTCCCGTTCCTCTTCGATGCCGCCGCCGCGAACGGAATTGACACTCCCGCGGCGAGCAAAAACCATGGGAATATCATGTCCGCGAAGTGGAGCCCGCCGTTCCAAGGCGCGTGGGTGAGATGCTTAGGCGTCGCGGTGTCGAGCGCCACGTTGTTCACCAGCAACATCCCGAGCACGGTCAGCCCGCGAAAAGCGTCAACCGCCGCCATTCTCGGGGCAGGCAGCTTCTTTTTCGCTTTGCCTTCCTCCTCGCGCCCGGCGGCGGCCTCAACCGCGACCCTCAACTCTTCTTCCGTCTTTTCCATCTCCGCACCACCCCGACGGATTGAATATCGTTGTCTATTCTTCGACAACTCAACTCCGGTTTCGGCCGTCGAAATAAAGATTATTTAAATGGAACATTTGTGGATTCCTGTTTATCTAATATTATATGTAAAATATAGAATCCATCCGGATACGAGCCAGAGTGAGGAGCATGAAAAACTCTTTCATCCGAAATATCATCCGCAGAAGAAATTCGGCGTGCGTTTTCCTTTTCGTTCTCCTTTCCATCTGCGCCGCCGGATGCGCGAAAACTATTGACGCAACTTCGAACAAAACATCATCGGCAAAGAGCGTCAAGAGCGTAGCGTTGCCCAAGGTCACCGTGGACAAATTCTGGGCGAACGCCAAGAAGGAAGTTGACAAGAGCGTCATGGAGATGACGGCGCAGGATCAGGCGGAGATCGAAAAGGGGCTGAACCTCCACAAATTCATGCGAGGCGACATTTCGAAAAAGCAGGTCGCCATAACGTTCGACGACGGCCCGCACCCGGCCTACACTCCGAAACTTCTCGACATCCTCAAAAATAACGGCGCGAAAGCGACCTTCTTCCTCGTGGGGGAAATGGCGGAAAAAGCACCCGACCTCGTCAAGCGCGAGATAGCCGAAGGCCACAATGTCGGGAACCACACATACCACCACGTTAACCTGACAAAGATACCAAATGAGTCGGTGGCGGTGGAAATCAAAGCCTGCGGCAAAGTGCTTCAAAGCATAACAGGAAAAACGCCGCACCTGTTCAGACCTCCCGGCGGCGATTATGATAAAGACGTCGCCGAAATGGCTGCGGCCCTCGGCTACACGATGATACTCTGGACGGACGATCCCGGAGACTACGCCAGCCCGGGCGCGAAGGTGATCGAGACGCGGCTCCTCGACAGGATAAACAACGGGGGAATCATTCTGATACACGACGGCGTGCAGGAAACGGTGGACATTCTGCCGCAATTGCTTAAATATTTGAAAGACAAGGGTTTCGAGACTGTTACTATAGACGAAATGATGAGTGGAAAATGAAAAAACTGCTTGCCACGATTCGAATACTTATCGAGCTGGGCCTGATCGCAGCGGTCGTGGTTCTTCTCGCCCGGCCGCCGTCCGCTCCGGCGCTTTGGCGATCAAGCGTCATCTACGGCGCCCCGACCAAAGAGAAGATCGCCGCCCTCACATTCGACGACGGCCCCAACGCCGTCTTCACTCCCGAACTCCTCGACGTTCTGGATAAATACCACGTCAAGGCGACGTTCTTCATGATCGGAAGAGAGATGGAAAAACGGCCCGACATCGTTCGGGAAGTCCTGCGCCGCGGACATGTCATAGGCAACCACACGTACACCCACCCCCACAACATCGAGCTCGACACCGAAACGCAGGTGATCCGCGAGCTCGACACGTGCGAAACAACGATAGAGAAAATCACCGGCCGCCGCTCGCACCTGTTCCGCCCGCCCCGCGGACTCATTGACAGCACAGTATTCATGGTCGCCGAGGAAGAGGGATATCCCACCATCCTCTGGACCGTTTCCGCTGACCACCACGACGCCCCCACGCCACGCGCCATGGCCGACCGCGTGCTCAAACACATGCGCCCCGGCGGCATCGTGCTCGCCCACGACGGCACGTTCTGCACCCGCTGGAAAGACGTCGCCGCAACACCGCTGATTATCGAGGGCCTCAGGAAAAGAGGATATCGGTTCGTAACTATTCCGGAACTTCTCAAAGAACGAGGCGCCGGCGGCTTCATCTACAAAATAAAAGCCGCGCTGAATCTCTACCCGAAAATGTGATCCGTTCCGTCTGTCGATGGGAAATCGTAAAAAGGGCGATCTACGGCGTTGCATCATCGACTCGAACTCGGTCACCTTGGGCCTCTGCAGAGCTCGGCCCGTCGAGAAACATTCTCCTCAGGAGAATTCGACATTGTATCTCATCTCTTTTTCCGATTTCCACCCGCATTGGTGAAAAAAGCGGTTCATACCAAGTCGCTTTCAAGACGATTCGAATTGTCATAAGGTGCAACCGCATCATCTCAGATGCATCATAATATCGGCGTCAAGAATTTTATTCCTCTTTTGTTCGTCATTCCGGGCCGAGACCCGGAATCCATGAGAGACAGGACGTCAGGGGTGGATGTTCGGGGAAAAGCCTGATTCGATTATATGCCGGGCAGCTTTCAGGTAATTGAAATTAGGATGGGATAAGTGTCATCTTGATTGCAACAAGATATCAACCGTTTCGTTTCCGTTCGAAAAGCTGCTCCGGAATGACGCCGCCCCACTGCTCGGCGTCCCGTTCCTCCACGAGGTGAAAACCCGCGCTTTCATAGAGCGCCCTCGCCCTGTCGAGCCCCCTGAACGTCCAGAGATAGACTGTCTCGAAACCCGCTCCGTCGCAGAATTCAAGCGCGTCCGCGAGCAACCGTTTCCCCACACCGCGCGCGCGATACTCCGGCTCGACTATGTACCAGCGAAGCCGCACCCCCCGCTCCACCGCACAGCTCCCGTCTATCGCCACGCTCCCCGCAAACCTATCCCCGTCCATCGCCACCAGCAACAAATCGCGCCCCGCCTCGAGCCGCTCGGCGAACTCCGTCAACTCCGCCCGAACCTGCTCCTCGAAGGAAATATCGAACCCCCAGCGCTCCCCATAGTACGCCGCGTGCGAACGGACGATCATCTCAACCGCCCCGGGGAAAAACCCCGAAACTCTCAGCCCGCCCGCCATCAATCCACCTCTCGAAAAATACGTCTTTTGTACATGCCTACCGGTTCATCCTTTAACCCGGATTCGTCGATAGAACGCCGAATCCGGGGCAATATTCATAGCGGGAAAGCATATCAGCCATTTAAGTATTCTTTATCACACTCTCGAATGGGAATAGAATTCGCGTTTCTATTGTGTTGCGTTTCTCACAAATTTGATAACTCTCTTTGCGAAAAAAGCATCTTGGGCATTCTCGAAATTTTCCGAATTTATTTTGGCTAAAATTTCAAAGGAATCTCTTCCTTTTTCATATTTTTCCTTCGGCGTTTCCTTGGCGGCCGCATTCAATCCTTTCACGACATCTTCTTTTGGTATTTCCTCAATTCTAACGTTCTGGGGCAAAGAGTTCGAGTGAAAACCGTTACCGTAATACTTTTCAAGTTCTTCTTTATCGACCATGAACCACGATTCCATGGACTGCACCATTAAATGAACGTTATCCTCGCCGGCGTCTCGCGGTCGATCCCAGCCATCCATCTTTTTCAGAAAATCCCATATAACACTCTCTTCTGCGATAGGGCCTTCGCTGTCAATGAGCAATATCACTTCTTCATTCGATTTTTTATTCTTGAGTTCCGTTTTGAAATCTTTAAATGCTTCGCCGCGCGCACCCGATGCCACAACTATAAAATTATTTTCAATCGCTTTGGCTTTCACGAAAAATTCCTTGAATCCCTTCCTGCACTTTGATCGAAGATCCTTCCCTTTTTCTCCTCCTTCGACCACGATTCTCAGTTTCACCACCGGGTGCCTCCCATGCCGCCTTTAAGCCAGTGTTGGCCGAGCCTGTAATCCTCCAACCAATCCTTCAGGTCATCCGGGACAAGCCTTTTAAGCTCTGTTCCGCCGTCCCCCTTTTCACACACGACCACCGCTTCCGGATTCTCCGTCAAGGCATCGATCAGAATGTCCGAGTGCGTCGTCACGACGAGTTGCGTCCTGTGAGAAGCTTCGACCAACAAATCAGCGATTAGGGGAATGACATCCGGGTGCAAGCCGATCTCCGGCTCTTCCATGCAAATCAAGCGAGGCGGAGTCGGGTGGCATAGAACGGAAAGAAGGCAAAGAAATCTCATCGTTCCGTCCGAAATGCGCAACGCCGAGATCGGGCGTTTCATACATTTTTCATAAAATCGCACCTGCACCGTCCCGCTGTCCACATGTGTGTAAAGGTCTTCGAAACTCGCGGCGAAATCTTTCAAATGGTTTTTGATTTTAAGCATTTGCTCGGGGTGATTTTGCAGGTTGTTCAAAACCAGTGCGAAGTTCGACGCATCCTCGAACAGAAAATCCCCGATCTCGTCTGCTTTCTGTGGATCACGGATTTTCGAATCTTTTCCTGTATTCAAATCCTTGTAGATTTTTATGTCCGAAAAAAGTGATTCCAATAATCTTATTTCATTCGCGGATTGTTTGCCCTTGTTAAATAGATAATCATGTTGATTCAATATGGATTGATTCACATTGAAAATATGCTCTTTCTCGGTGTCTTGTGGAGAAAGTGGAGAAATTCTATTAATCAAATTCCCGTACTGGTACAAAACCGGACGGTCGCCCGAGAGAAGAGGATTAATTCCTTCCCCGGAGAGTTGACCACCCCTTGCGGGTGATATTCCTTTGAATCGAGGCTCCCCACCGAGTTCATATATGTA
>JAKLIR010000175.1 GCA_022709505.1 bacterium
ATAAATCATGTTGCACAGCGCCACTACGTCCATGCGCTGAAGCCCCCCGAGAGATGCAAAAATACCGAGGTACATCTGCCGTCCGATCAGAGCCGCGAGCATTATCCACGCGAGAGCGGAAGTCAGGTTTCCGGTGTCGCCGGCCGGGCGGCTCGCCGTCACCCCGACTATCACGATCGCGGCTATAAGCGCATATAGAATGAACAGAGTTCTCGTTCCCTCGGCCATTATCCCAACCGCCGTGTCGCGGTCGTCGAGGCTAAGTTCGGAAATGAAAGTCATCATCGCTTGCGGAACCCCGAAGGTCACCGCCGCGGACAAAGTCCAGAAAAGATTCAGAAACGGACCGGCAATCCCGAAGCCTTCGGGCCCGAGCAGCCGCGACATCAGAACCGTCCATAAAAAGGACAGCACGCCGGAGAGCAAAGACGCCACGAGCAGCGCTGAACTGCCGGCAACGAAACGACCTACTTTCTCTGCGTCGTTGCCGCCGCTCGTGAAAATGTTGCTCTCTTCAGAGTTATGGGTCATGACGATATAAGATAACACATCATTCGTCCCAAAAAAACGCCGCGACCGAAACAATTATGAACATAGCGCCGGATTCGGCGGGCTCGAAAGTGAGAATATTCGGGAGTTCGGCTGGAAGAGCGGGGTGGCGAGGGAGCGATCGAGAAGGCGGCGTTTTCAGGCAAAAAAAAACGGCGGCGAGCATTTCGCGCGCCGCCGTTTTCGTTCTTCTGTTGATCCGCTTATTTCACTGCATAGTTGAAGGTCTTCGTGTAAATCGTGAGGAAGTGTGAGCAGTTGAGCGGAATGGGCATGAATGAATCGAGAGAGGCGTTGGCGGCCGTGAGAACGATCAGCCGGAAATAACCTGAGGGGTTGTCTCCGAGGGCTGCGCGTTTCACTTTACCGACGAACTTTCCGCCGTCGGACGTGCCGTCCGGTTCTGCTGCGAACAGGAGGCCTTCCATTATGTTTCCGCCCATGAGTTTCTGGACATCGAGCACGAGCATGCCTGTCTGCATGACTCTGTCGATTTTATCTCTTCCGATCTTCTGGACGTATTCGCCGCCCTGAGAAAGGAGCATCGGCATGAACTTATCCTGAACTGCTTTCTCTTTTGCGAGCGGGAGGTTGACCCAGAGTTTTCCGACCATGAGGCCTTCGCCCTGTTCGGTGTCCGGGTTTGTGATCTTGACGCCGTAGAGCTGGATGTAGGGCGGGTCGATCGTTCCGCCGTTGATCTTGCCCTGAACGTTGTAGGAAACGTAGAGATAGGTGTCATCGTAGCCGGCTGATACACCGAGAATGTCGGCGTCATCTCCGACGATGTCGGGTGAATTGTCCATATCCGGAATCGCCGCTTGCAGAGCTGTCGCGCTCGGAACGCCGGTTGTGGAAACGTTGCCGTTTGAATCTTCGACTCTTACGACGAAATCGATTTTGGTTCCGGCTGCCTGTCCGGGGATGTCACCGGTGTAGGTTTTGCCATCGCCTGACATTGCAACTTCCGTGCCTTTGTCATACGCGCCATTGAGAAAATATACAAGTTTAACCGCGGCGATCTTTGATTCGCCTTCTTCATCGACGAAAGTGACTTTCGCGGTAACCTTGCAGGGTGCGCCGGCCGCGGGAGCGGCGAAGTCCACACTGTCGATCGTGGTGAACGTGGTCTTCATGATGTTGCCGAACGCGTCTTCTTCTTCAGCTCCTTCTTCCTCCCACGAGTCTTTCGCGGCGGGTGCGGCTTCCGCTTTCGCGGCGGGCTTGGCTTCCGCTTTTTTCGCGGGGGCCGCCGTCGCTGCGCTGCCGGCTGCGATCAGTGATATCGCCAATGCGAAAAACATCCCAAACAATACTGTCAGTACCTGCCTGCTCTTCATAAACCTGATCCTCCCTTAAATGTGTTTTTCTCCTTCGGATTTGGTTCGACCTTTATCGGCAAGGTTCCTTTCGAAACCTGAAAACAAAAGGTTTGTATTTAACTGGAGTTATCCATTCAATGTCCAGTTATCGACGTCTCGTTCCGTTCCGTTCGACGTCATAGAATGTGCATATTATCATCATCCCTCGTCATTGTCAATGGAATATTTCCCACTAAACTTTCATACCCCCTTAGAAAAAATTCCTAATTATTTCATATTTGACATATCGTAAGTGCTGATTGTATCATCCATGAATCATGATGGAGATTCCTGACGATCTGAAAGGCCCCGGCGTTATTTTTAAATACGCGGCCGCGGTTTTTTTGATTCTGGCGGCTGTCGGCATTTTTTTGCTAATCAGGAATCCCGACACGCCGATAAGCACGGTCGAGTCCTATTTCGATGCTCTCGCTTCCGGCAATTGCCCGAAAGCGTACAGGCAGGTTTCCTTCTACGCGAAAAATAATTTCGCCACATACGGCTCTCCGCAGGATTTCGCGAAAAACGTATGCTCTCAAGTGAAGTCGAAATATTCGCTTCTCAAAACCGAAAAAATTGATCAGGGAGATGTTTCCGGGGAGACCGTTGTCGTGACGGTTCTCTATTTATTCAAGGCGAACTGGATGGTTAACTCTCAAGAGAGATCGATTTATTTCAACATGAGAAAAGAACGCGGAGTCTGGCGCATCGACGGGCCCGAGCTTCAGCCGTGATCGTGCTTCCGTGAAGCAATCCGCAAAAAAGATATGTCTTTGCACGGGAATTCACGGCGTCATCGGTTGCGGGAGGCGATCTCACGGATCGCTGATTCCGAACTCCCGGTGAAGGGTTTCCCGCCGTCGGGCAAAGGGGTATAATGAATAGCCATGATAGCGGATTTAATCGAATTCCTGAAAAAAGAGCTGCTTCCGCTGGTGGCCCCGAAAGAGAAGTGTAAGCATGAAGGGCAGACCCACGAGTATTGCGGACACTGCGGAGCGGACCTCCGGGTAGTGACAAGCCTCGAATGCCGCCTTTGTGAATTGACGGGGCGGGTTTCAGTGTTTACGAATGAGAGTTGTCCGGATTTCTGCACAACATGCGGCGCGCCGAGAATAACCTTCAGGAAAATCCTGAAAAAACGTGCTCGCTTTGACGAAAAAATCACACGCTGATTGTATCGAAGGCGTACAAAACATAAGATGACCGATCTCGAACGCCACCTGAGAAAATGGATGGAAAAAGCGATCATGGATTTTGAAATGATCGCGCCCGGAGACCGGCTCGCGGTCGGTGTTTCCGGAGGCAAGGACAGTCTTGCGGCGTCATTTCTGCTTCGCGGTCCTTTCGTTCACGTTACACAAGATTTTTCGCTGGAGTTCATTCACATCGATACCGGATACCCCGGCGCGGATACGACGCCGATCTCAGGCTGGTTCGACTCGATCGGCGCTCGGCTCCACGTCGTTGAGACCGACATCTACGAAAACTCGATAGGCATGAAAAAGACGCCCTGTTTTCTATGCTCTCGGAAAAGGCGGAAGGCGCTCGTCGAAAAAGCGAGTGAGCTGGGCTGCAATAAAATCGTTTTGGGACATCACAGGAACGATGTGGTCGAAACTCTGCTGATGAACATGTTCTACAACCGCGAAATATGCGCGATGATGCCGAAGCAGGAGCTATTTAAAGGAAAAGTCACCATTATAAGACCTCTTTATTACATCAGGGAAGAAAACATAGTGAAATTCGCACAGCGGCAGGGTTTTCCGTTGCCGGCGGCCCGCTGCCCCACGGAGGAAACCTCGAAACGCGAACTCGTAAGGGCCTTCATAGATCGTTTTGAAAGAGAGCGACCCGGAATTTCAGACTCGATTTTTTCTTCCCAGTTTAAAGTCCTGTCGGACTATCTGCCCGAATCTCCGAATCCGGGACATGCGCCCGAAACTCCTCCGGTTATTTTTTCAAGAAGAAGAAGAAAGCTTGAACCGGATTTTTCTGGTGAAGAATCCGGGGAATCGTAAAAAGGGCGATCTACTGCGTTACGTCATCGACTCGAACTCGCTCGATGCGCCTTGTCAGTTCTTCGAATCCTCTGTTTGTTCCCGGGGCGGGGAAGGTGCGCCTTAATCCCATCGACAAGGAAGTCTGCGGGAGCAGCCTTGCCATGCGTTACGACGCGGAGCATCGTAACGAGAGAAATAAGAACATATTTTAGAGGAAAACAAGAACGTATTTTAAATGCAGGGCCGGGTCTCCGCACCCGGCCGCTCAAGGAGGCGCTTTTGAAAAAGCGTCCCCTTGAGAATCCC
Source organism: bacterium (assembly GCA_022709505.1). Taxonomy (GTDB): domain Bacteria; phylum UBP15; class UBA6099; order UBA6099; family UBA6099; genus JAKLIR01. Next base: position 4,220 of record JAKLIR010000175.1, read on the forward strand.
CCGCAAAACTTCTCACTTTCGCAATGCCGCACCAATAAAGCGGCATTGCTTTCTCAATTGATCGTCTCAAAATCACAATCATTCTGATTTCATATCATTTAGCACCATAGTGTCCGTCATCCCGGGCCGAGCCCCGGGATCCATGGGAGGACAGGATGTCAGGGGTGACATTTTAGGGGAAGGTGGGGTAATAAGGCGGTCACAAAGTTTCTCAACCGAAACGCCCGCACTTGTCTTACTTTACGATGCTTCGCGTCGTAATGACGAAGGCGCACTAAGGTCGTTGATGGGGCGGTATGCGGATAATTTTGGAAAACGAAATGAAAAGGAATTATTTTGGGCAAGTTTGGAAGAAGTAAATGAAAAACGGGTCGCCAATCATAAAAAGTCCTTTAAATACATCAAGAAACGAAAAAACGACAATAATGCACAATAAATAAAAAAAATAAAAAAAAATAAAAAATGCACTTGTCAAGGAATTCCAAAGATGTAAAATAAATGACTGACCGGTCGGTCGGCGAGGATTACGATTGACAGATCGGAATATTGTGGAGTGAATGTCATGTCGAACGGGCCATCGAACCTGTTGGATAGGAGGAAGAGGATGAAAATCAGGGTAATTATCGCCTGTATTCTAATGGTTTTTGCAGCGAGCGTTTCCGCATTCGCGCTTGAGGAAACGGTTATAACAAGGGACGAAAATCTTGTAACGCTCGATCGGGCAATTGAAATAGCAGGCATGAACAACAGCGAGATCAAGCAAGCGGCGGCAGAGGTTAGGATTTCAGAAGCTAAGCTTGCAAAGGCACGCGGGCAAGGCGGATTTGCTTTCAATTTGACCGGTAATTACGTAAGGACGGTCGGGGGGAGCGAAGTCTCAATTCCGATGCACTATCACGACACCGTGGGTCTTGTTAACGCCACGAGCGCGACCACGTTTCAGCCGTTGACGTATTTTCCGGTATCAGGCAAACCCGTGACGATGGACATAGCGGTTTCGTCCAACGAGCAAGAGGGTGTGAGCTTTGTGGCAAAGAAACCGATATGGACTTTCGGAAAAATCCAGAACAACGTGCGGCTCAATAAAGCCGGCGTGTTGAGTAGCGGTTTAGCTGAAAAGTCCACGCGACTGAGCGTCGCCCTGAAGGTTAAACAGGCGTATTATCAGTACCTGCTCGCGACCGAATTTCAGAAAGTCGCGCAGGATACTTACGATCAGGCCAAAGCGCATTACGATGCGGCGAAAGCCCGGTTCGATGTGGGCGCTTCTCCTAAATTCGATCTAATCAGAGCGGATGTCGATGTGGCGAGCGCGGCGGAGGATCTCGTGACGGCTAAAAAGGGAGTGAATCTCGCCCGCATGGCGCTGAACAATGCGATGGGTATCGATGTAAACGCCCAGACGAGGGTTATAAGGCCGACTTCTTCGGGCGACATTTCGCTTCAGACGGATCAATTGGTGACGATCGCGCTGGGAAAGAGGCCGGACCTCAAGCAGTTGCTTGTGGGGCAGCGGCAGGCGCAGATAGGGGCGAACCTCGCGAGGCTCCTGCCGACCATAGCATTTCAAGGTACGTACGCCTTCCTGAACACGGGTTCCGCGTTCAGCCAGCAGGATACTTGGCAGCTTGTTCTCGCTGCGGACGTGCCGCTTTTCGACAGCGGAGTCGCTCATGCGGACGTGAGTCAGGCAAAAAGAACGCTCGAAAAATTGAAGCAGACGGAAGTGCAGGCGAGGGACGGCATCTCCTTGCAAGTGAACGAGGCTTTTCTGGGCATGAAGGAATCCGGCGCCCGCAAGGAAACAAGCGCGGCGATTCTCGCGCAGGCAGAGGAAGCGGTGCGCATGGCGGAGGCCGGCTACAAGGAGGGCGTCACCACGAACCTCGACGTGATAGACGCGCAACACGGTCTTAACGGAGCGCGGCTGAACAACGCGCAGGCATGGTTCGATTTCGAACTCGCGAAAGCGAAACTTCTGAACGCCGTGGGAGTCGAGAGCGAGGACGAGCTGAGCGCCGCCGCCCAAAAATAGGAATGAAAGGCATATTTAAAGATAATCGGTATGGCGATTGATCAAGAATCATTGAAAACCGCGGAAATCAAGGCCGCGGAGCGGGTGGACCTCAGGCGGAGGCAGATATTCGAGGCGGCCGCGAAAGTGTTCACAAGCAAGGGATACCACGGCGCGACCGTTCAGGACGTGGCGCAGGAAGCCGGGCTCGGCAAGGGGACTCTTTACGAATATGTGAAAAGCAAAAGGGAACTTCTGTTTTTCATAATGGAAGAGGTGCAGAATCGTTTCTCGGAGGAAATCGAAAGGTCGGTGGATCCGGGAGCGCCTCCCGTGGAGCGTATAAGGCAGATGTTGCGCATAGCATTGAAGTTTATAGACGACCATAGGGAGCTTGCCGCCGCCATGATGCCCGAAGTGGAAGGGCATCTCATGCAGGAGGACCCGGAACGGCTCGAAGCGGGCAAGAGGAAATACAGCAAAAATTTCGTCGATGTAATAAACGAAGGGATCGAGAAGGGGGATTTCAGGCCCATCGATCCAATAATACTAAGCGAATTGATATCACAGTGCTGCATGTGTTGGGGCAGGAACGGGGTCCTTCACGAACGGTGCAAGGACTCGAAAGAGATGGAGGGAATCATTATTAGGATGCTTTTCGGAGGCGTCCTGAATAAAGAATAATGTCCCGCTCTACAGCGGAGGCGAAAAGAACAGATCGGAAGGAGTGCGGCAGATGAAACGTTTGATAGTCGTGTTGGC
>JAKLIR010000176.1 GCA_022709505.1 bacterium
AGGTTTTCGAGTTTTATAACTTGGTTCGATTTTGAAACATCCGAACCGGTTACCTTGTATCCTTTCTCTATCAGAATCTGCGCGAGTGCGCTCATCCCGATTCCGCCGATACCTACAAAGTGAAAATTCTTGTATTCCATGTGGTCTGACAACTCCCAATTTTTTTGTCGCATCTGTTATATATCAAAATGTATGCCAACATCGCCGGCAAACGCGAATTAAAACAAAAACAAAAAACGGGCCAATATATTGTGTGCGCACCGGGAAAACCACAAAATATCGGCTTTGAATCTAATTTTAAATCTTTCCGAATCCGTGAAAAAACACCGAGATAAATAAGAAAAAAATCGTAGTGTCAAATTTGACACAAACAAGTGTCGGCTTTGACACATTGTTAATAGCTATTTTTTAAGCGTTTGTTTGATATTTTCAATGATTTTTTCGATATTTGAATCTACCGGAGGAATTACTTCGGCGACAATCACAGGCCTACGGGTCGGCACCTTTTTGGTCAAGTAACCATACTTTTCAAGATTTCTAAAATAATTCTGCACTTGTTCTCTGCTGATTTCTCCATCCTCAACTCCGAATTCAGGATGTTTATCCCCATAAAACGGACTATTCGGGTTTTTCACAACACAATTACCGACATGGACGTGTTGAAGAAACGGCATCACCCTCGGAACCGATGACTCCGGCGTTTCTTCAGTCAGTGGAATATGGCTGAGATCGAGAGTAAGCGAGAAATTGGAGTTGTTTCTCACTATGTTCTCAGCAAATTTAATGCATTCGTCCATAGGGCCGAGCAGTCGCTTCTTGTCTATCTTCCAGTCGAAGATCTCGAGTGAAACCACGAGCGGCTTGTTGGGACGTGTTCTTCTGCAGTATTCGCATAATTCATTCACTGAATAAGTCAGCAGCCGAAGCGCCTCCCCTTTTTTATCATCTTCCGCGTTCTGTCCGCTGCAGATCAATAAAAGCGAAGCTCCGTAATCGAGAGCGTCTTCCGCGAGTTCCTTAAGCCTTTCCACCGATTTCGATCTCACCGATTCGTCCCGTGAATTTATGTCGAGGTTTTCTCCGAAAGCGGTCGGCCCGCAGCAGTACGTAACTTCCTTCTTGCTCTTGATGATTGATTTTCGGACGGTATTTCTTATCTCGCCGTCCTTTATCCAGCCCGCTTCAAGCATTTCGAAAAAAGGATCCGCTACCAATTTTGACGAAATTGCCAAGCCATCCTCGGATTCGCCTTTCCATGCCGGGAATGCAAGCAAATTATGTACAACGCCGAAATAAACCTTTTCATGAAAGCTCATTTTAGGGCCTGCCGTCCGTTTTAATTTTAGGGTGACTATTTAATAGGACGCTTTACATTTTTTCTTTAGGTCAACCATCTCCTTGTCCCAACCAAGAGAATCCTTAAGTTTTTTAATTTCCGCGGTTCTCTTCAAATCTCCCGGGGCAAGAGGTACGAAATGGCCTTTTATAGCGACGAACAGGAATTGGAACTGCCTGTAAGCCTGATTTTTATGTGCGGTCGTCATCGACTTTGTAATTTTGCTTCCTATTTCCTCGGGAACATCTTTTCTATACCCAAGTATCCAATGGGCCGTGAAAGGAGTGCAATAAATTTCCTTGAAAACAGGGCCTTGTTTGGCGGATGAAGCCTGTCCGGGTTCATTGAGAACCTTGGCGCCCATTTTAAGCATTTCCTTTGACGTTACGAAAACGCCTATGTCGCCTTTAGCAAGCGCCTGCAGATAGTTCGACGTCGGGCTGCTGCTCATGAACTTCACTTGCTTGAAAAATTTAGCCGCCGGTTCGTCAATTCCGTTTTCATGAAGAATGAGCTTCATTCCATAGAAGTCCGATCCGTAGCCGGCCCACACGAGACCACGGGTTTCCTTTACCGATGTCACCGCACTGTCCCTTGACACATACATGCACACCTCTGAATTCTTCTTATTGTCGAAAGTTAAAGTGAAGTCAGGCCTGAAAATGCTCGCTTTCGCTCCGGCATCGAGATATTCCAACGCATAAACAAGGCCCATCTGCGCCTTGTTGTCCTTCAACGCCTTTAATACAATATCCGTAGGATTGTCGCATAGTTCGAACGAGGGCCTTGTCATGGTAAGATTGACGCCGGTTTCTTTTGATACCACCGTTGTCATATCGCCGAGCATTTTTCCGAAACTCGTATCGGATATTCCTTTTTCGAGAGGAACTATGAACGTGTAGTTGGGATTCGCCGCAAACGCCGCTTTCATACTCATTACCACTAATAATATTACTCCCGAGATAATAATCTTGCTTCTCATGAAATCACCTCTATTTTCAAATGGAATTTAATTTATCATTACGTGATCCGAATGTCAACGAAACCGCCCTACTCATTGCCGATGTACGTTATCGCATCCATCTCATTATCACCTATTTTGATTCTCATTGTGACCTCGCGCCTTAACTTCGGTGCATTCTCAAATGCTTTCAGCTTCTCGATGTCTCTTTCATCGAGTCCGAGAATAGCCATCCCCGGTAGTATTCCACCCCGCTCTTCCACGAGGAAATGGTGATTAACTCCATCAACTTCCCTCCAAGCTCTGGCATATCCGACCGCCACGGCCGGGCATACGGCGACTTTTCGGCTCACTATCTTCGCCGCAAACTCGGGGTCCATCAAGGAACCGCATACGAAAACTCTTCTCTCGGATTCACGCGGATCCACAAACCCGCCATCACAATGTATTACGACAGCGAATATTTCCTTTATTAAGGTCACTTCGTACATCCACGGCCTCCTTTTCCCTATATGATCTATTTCTTTACGTTCTCACGAACATATTCATCCGCGAAACTCAAAATCCAATCTCGCTTCTCAATCATACTTCCGATTTCTTTCTCGTAATTCTCTTTGTACGGGAACTCGGGCAATGAATCGAAATCGAACAGGATTTCAATTAGTCCATCCTTTATTCTTTGGTCAATTTTGATACGACCTAAAAACCCGATCTTCTTCTGGAATTCAATGTTTCCCGAATAGATCGAGAAATCGTTCTCTTCGAGCCAATCCGACATCTTAATATTTTTCCCTTCCGAGACGCCCGTGCAGAAGTCGTATCCCTTTCCAAGTGAATAAACCTGTTCTCCTGAACTGTCAAAATATTGAACGGCCGGGAAAAGCCTGCAACCTCCGGGCCTCATCGGATGAATGGAACAGAGTTTACCGTCGAGGAATTGACATGCGCCATCCCTGTGAGACAGCAAACACAAAGGATATGCACCGTACTCGGGCAGAGTGAAAGTTCTGTAAAACCTATCGCGCATTTCGAACGTCGGAAGTGAAAGGCATGCTCGAAGGTTAAGTATGTCGGTCGTGTTCAGGTAAATGTCGAGGTCGCTGCCGCAGCATGTCCCGCAACATTTGCACTCGAATGAAATTTCCGGATTTTCCATTCGGTTCTACTTCTGTTACAGCTCAGAATTTCAGTTTGGAAATCCTGTCCACCGCTTCGGTGAGCCTGTCTTTCGACACGGTGTACGCCATCCTGAAATATCCTTCACCCTCCGCGCCGAAGCCGACGCCCGGAGTGATCATAACGCCCGCCTCGTCTATGACGCGCGTGCAGAAATCCATCGAACTGTATCCGTGAGGAACGGGTATCCACAAATAGAAAGTCGCCTTGGGAGGAGTCGCGTCGAACCCGAGTGATTTCATGCCGGCGGTCAGGACATCCCGTCTTTCACCGAAAACTTCCTTTATCTCGTCCTGCTCGTCCGTCACGTCGCGAAGAGCAGTGATGCCGGCGTGCTGTATGGCTTGAAATATACCGGAATCCACATTTGTCTTTATTCTCGACAACCCAGCGATGATCTCCCGGTTGCCGACCGCGTATCCGCATCTCCATCCGGTCATGCAATAAGTTTTTGAAAGGGAATGGAACTCTATCGCGACCTCTTTGGCGCCTTCCACTTCGAGAATGCTCGGCGCAACGTATCCGTCGTAGGAAAGCTCCGAATAAGCGCAATCGTGGCAAAGCGCGATGTTGTGCTTCTTCGCGAGTTGCACAGCTTTACGCATGAACTCTATCGATGCGATCGCCGCGGTCGGATTATTTGGATAATTTATGAACATTATTTTCGCTTTGTTCAAAGCTTCTTGCGGTATCGCGTCGAGATCCGGGAGAAAACCGTTCTTTTTAAGGAGCGGCATAACGTATGGAGTGCCGTCCGAGAGGATCGTACCGACGTTATAGACCGGATAACCGGGAGAAGGAACGAGCGAGATGTCGCCGGGTTGCACGAAAGCAAGGTAAATATGGGCGATGCCTTCCTTCGATCCGATAAGCGAGAGAGTCTCCGTCTGCGGATCGACGGTCACATTAAATCGTTTCTTATACCAATCGGAAACCGCTTCCCTGAATTCGAGCATCCCTTCATAGGACGGATATTTGTGGTTTATCGGATTTTCCGCCTCCCTCTTGAGAGTCTCGATTATCTTCTTGGGTGTGGGAAGGTCCGGATCTCCTATGCTGAGATTTATAACGTCCACCCCGCGAGCCGCCACCTGTTCCCTCTTTTTGTCGAGTTGAGCGAAAAGATACGGCGGAATTTTCTCTATCCTTTTTGCATACTTAAAAATGACAATCATCTCCCTTCAGGTTGAACATCACATTTATATTCGCGAAAAATTATTTTGTCTCGCCTTCGAAAACGGTTTCCGCGGGACCTGTCATGAAGACGTCTCCGGAATCCGCCCATCTAATAGTGAGATCGCCTCCGAGGAGGTGCACCACGGCTTCCCTCCCGCATTTTCCGGCGAGGTTCATGGCGACGACTGTCGCGCATGTTCCAGTGCCGCAGGCGAAAGTCTCCCCGACTCCTCTTTCCCACACTCTCATCCTCAGTTCCCGATCCGACAATACGTTCACGAATTCCACATTTGTTTTTTTCGGGAAAAGAGAATGTTTTTCTATAACCGAACCGAAGCGGGCCACATCGAACGACTCCACCGGATCGTCTATCAAAATCACCGCATGTGGATTGCCCATGGACACACAGTTCGCGGAGAACGAACGGCCCGCGGCTTCTATACCCACATCGAGCGCCGGTTCCGAATCAACCGACACCGGTATCTCCGACGGTTTTAAAATCGGCGCCCCCATATTTACCGTCATCATCGACACCGTTCCGTCCTTGAACTCCGCTGAAACCGTTCTTATCCCCGCGAGAGTCTCTACAGCAATATCCAACGTTGACCCGGAGGCGGCGGGTTTCGAACTACTTTCCATTACATAATCCACGAAGAATTTTACGGCGCATCTCGTACCGTTTCCGCACATCTCCGCCTCGGAACCGTCGGAATTGAAAATCCTCATTCTGAAATCCGCCTTCGTGGAAGGAACTACGGCTATCATGCCGTCCGCTCCTATCCCGAAATTCCGGTTGCAGAGTTTTACCGCCAACCGCGGGAAATCATCGCCGGATATTCCTTCGAACCGCGAAACGACATAGTCGTTTCCAAGTCCGTGCATTTTTGCGAAGCGCATCTCGAAGCCTCAATCCACTTCGTTGCTTTTTCCGGGTGTTTTACTCAATTTGAGATTGAGAGGAAAAGACGGAGTTATGGTTGTGACCGCATGTTTGAAGATAAGTTGCTGCTTCCCAGCGGATTCGAGAAGTATCACATACCTGTCGAATCCGGTTATATGTCCGTGGAGTTGAACTTTGTTGGTCAAAAAAACCACGACCGACATTTTTTCGTTTTTCGCTTTTTTCAGGAACTCGTCCTGAATGTTGATCGCGCCTTCACCCTGATTTTGAGTAGTCATCGCGAATCCTCCTTTATGAGTAGTAATAGTTTAATCACGGCATGAATTCATACCGTATTCTCAGCAATATATGCGGCCATTTCCACGCGGGAACAAATTTCCGCGTTCAGCCGCACTACATCGTCGATGGACCGCAGAAAAGTGAGTTGCCTTTTAGCAAATCTTCTCGTCTGCTTCCGGGTCTCCTCCACCGCCGTCTCGAGATCGATCAAGCCTTCAACGTAATCGAGCCCGAAACCGTATCCTATTATTTTATTCAAAAACCCCCTGCAAGCCGGTTTTTCTAATTTGATTTTCTCTATTTCTCCGGCCAGATTACTATTGTACATTTCACTTACTCTTTTGTTAATTAAATTATACAAATAATTTCTTCCCATGTATATGGTGAAAACCCTATATTCCCAGTTCGATCCGGCTCCTCCTGATTTTCCCTTTTTGGCGACCGCCTCACCGACTTTTTTCCCGGTCGTAATTACGATCTCGAGCGCGCGCACCACCCGGTAGGTGTCATTCGGATGAATCCTCCGTGCGGATTCAGGGTCGAGTTCAGCGAGCTTTTCGTGGAGTGCAACACCTCCCTTTTCTCTCGCCTCGCCTCTAAGCGATTCTCTTAGGTCGGGGTCTATGTCAACTTCGCAAAAATTATATCCTTCAAGCAATGCGGAGAGATAGAACGGCGTTCCACCTACTATTATCGGAAACTTTCCTCTTGAAACGATGTCATCGATCGCCGCTTCAGCCTCTTTCACGAAATCCGCCACCGTAAAGCGTTCGCCGGGGTCCGCTATATCGATGAGGTGATGTTTAGCGCGCGCCTGTTCCTCCGGCGTCGCCTTGGCGGTCCCTATGTCAAGCCCCCGATAAACCTGCCTCGAATCCATCGAAATGATCTCGCCTCCGACAAGTTCGGCGAGTTCGATCCCTACAGCAGTTTTCCCGGAAGCGGTCGGCCCGCAAATCACCGGTATTTTACAAGTCGATAATCCCATAATAGACAGTCCCGCCGCTCGATATGCCCCGCGAGAATTTTATATCGCCGTAATATCCGCGCCGGGCTTTTATCACTACCTTTCTCGACGCCACTCTCTTCGCTTCATAAAGCGCTTCCTCCGAAATCTCTCTCGGGTCC
>JAKLIR010000177.1 GCA_022709505.1 bacterium
GGTCAACCGCTCATCCTCTACATCAAACGGAACAGCCTCGACGACGGCCCGGGCATCAGAACAACCGTTTTCTTCAAAGGCTGCCCTCTTTCGTGCGTGTGGTGCCACAATCCCGAAAGTAGAAAAAAACATGCCGAGCTCTCCCACGACAAGGAGAAATGCATCGGCTGCGGCGCATGCGCCTCGGCTTGCGCCCGCGGCGCGATCTCTCCCGGCGGCGCGACCTTCATAGACAGGTCCGTCTGTTCGTTGTGCTTCAATTGTTCGGACGTCTGCCCTTCCCGCGCACTCGAAAAACTCGGCGGACTCATGGATGTCCCGCAAATCGTTTCAATCATCAAAAAAGACATCCCTTTCTTCAAAACATCCGGTGGTGGAGTCACATTGTCTGGAGGCGAACCCACTTTATTCACGGACTTCTGCGCCGAGTTGCTCGACGAATGCAAGAAACTCTCCGTGAACACTCTCATCGAGACCAGCGGAATGTTCGACCCCGCCGCTTTCACCGATCTACTGCTCCCGTTGCTGGACACCGTTTTCTTCGACTTGAAAATATACGACTCGAAAACACACAAGGAAAAATGCGGCGTTGGAAACGAAGTGATCCTGAATAACTTCAAACGCCTGAATGAAACATGCCGCGACGCCGCCGGGCCGAGGCTGCTCGGGCGCATCCCTCTCATCCCGGGAATAACGGACACGGATGAAAATCTCGAAGCGCTCGCGGCCTTCCTCAGAGAATGCGGAGCGGGCGAGGTCTCGCTTCTTCCCTATAATCCCACATGGTTGAATAAATCGGCGATGGTCGACGCCGAACTTAGATATGACAACTCGAAGTGGATGAGCGAGGACGATTTAAAAAGATGCAGGTCTCACTTCAAAGGTTTTGCTATAATATGAATTTCTTTATGGCGGATTTTTCTCCGAGAAAATCCGGGTTATGGCGATTCTCGCCGAAACAAAGTTTCGGCAAGAGGATGAAAGGCGAGGGAAAATGGACAGAAGGGATTTTCTTAAGGCGGCAGGTTCGTTAGTAGGGGCGGTTGCGATTAAATCGGTTTTTCCTGATTTTCTTTTCGCGGTGGAAAACGCGGCCGACAAGATCGAGGTCGCGGCATCATCTATCATAAGACCGTGTTTCGCGGTCCCATCAATCGTTAAAAAGGGGAATGCGATCCCGTTCAGCGTCAGACGGGATTCCGGTTACAAGATGGTTTCCGTTTGGCTTCAGCCTTCCGGGAAAGAAGAAAATATTCCACTCAAGATCGCAAAGGCGTCCGGCGAAACGCCCGGCGCTCTGAAAGCCGATAAAATCATTCCGGCTGGAATTTACGACCTCTATATAAAAGTTGCGAATGCGGATTCGGAGCGAACGGAAAAGCAACCGCTGTCTGTAAAAATCGTCGAAGGATTCAAATCTGATTTCGTCTTCGGCGTCATCTCGGACGTGCATTTCGGGGATCCACGGGTGCACGCGAAACTTCCGAATTTTGATGTGCCGGAAGCCCTGACCAAGGTAATATCAGAATTGAATTCGAGAGAAGTGGAGTTCTGCCTCGCCTGCGGAGATTTTTGTTTCACGCCGCCGAAGACCAAAAACGAGATTCTCAGCTATGTGAACACAATGGCCGCTTCCGCGCGCTTTCCCATTTTCAGCGTGCCGGGCAACCACGACGGTTACACGACGGGAACGCCGCAGAAAGTTAATTTCGACACTTTCAAATATTGGGACAGATATTTCGGCAACTTCGATTTCAGCGCGACTTACGGAGACGTAAGGATAATCGGATTGAACACCTATGATAAGAATGCTCTCGACCGGAATCTGTACGGCGGTCAAGGCGATAAAGTTGACACCGGCGCGATGACGCCGGAACAACTTACGAGAGTCGAAAACTATCTAAAGGCGGCGAAAGCCGACAAATCAAAATCCGTCATAATGTTAGGCCACCAGAATCCCACAAATTCCGTGATAGATGTGAATGGTCCTTTCTCGGTGGTTCCTTTCTCGGAAACCGGGCGGAAGGAACTGCTTGGTCTGCTTCACAAATATTCACCGGACGCGCTTTTCGTCGGCCATGTGCATGGTTTCTATCAGGAAAACGTCGGGAAAACGCGAATCATCACAGCGCCCACACTCGGCAGCATTCCCAAAAATAACAATCCTCTCGGGTATCTCTTGGTAAGTGTGAAAAGCGGAAAAATCTCCAAAGTCGAGATGGTGGAGACCGTGAAGGTCTGACGCTCCTCGGGACTTCCTATTCGAGCCTGACCGGCGCCGGAGTGGAAGAGAAAAATCCTGCTATCAGAACGATCAATCCGACCGCGGTGAGAAGCAATGAACCGGCGCGCGCGGCACGCCACGGCATGTTGGTGCTCTTGAGTATTCTGAAATCCGTTACGTAAACAACTTCACACGCTCCCTGCCCTTCGTCGAGACGCGTGGTGCTCGATTTCCTTGTGGCGCCGCTGTTCTGTGAATAATTCGCAAGAAATCCTTTAAAGTATATCTGGTCCCCGCGCCTCGCTTTGAGAATCGTCTTTTTTATTGCCGGGTCCACGGTGATCAGATGGTTGTTCGAGATTTTATATTTGTCGAACTTCTGAAACGCGGCGTCGAGGTTCGTCCTGAAAAAACAGGTGAAGTTTCCGCTGGCGAACTCGAAATTTTCGTACAGATTCGCGTCGAGGTTTGTGCCCCACAGCACGCATATATCCGCAACATTCAGATAATCTTTCCACAGCCGGTGCGCCATGTCGGACAGTTCCTTGCTGTGATGAAACGAAACGACCATCCCGTAAAGCTCATAGTCGTACAGAGGCGTTACCGTGTATTCAACCCCTTCCGCCGACGCCTTGAATTCGGCCGAGGTCGCCTGCGTCTGGGCGGGTTCGATCTTCATTTGAGGCAGTATTTGAGCTGAATCCGGATATCCGGCCGCGAACTTCGTCGAGATGAAATAAAGCGCCACGCCCGTTATCAAAAAAACATAGCCGAGAATTCTCATTAATCCGGTTTACGCTTCCTCCGCCTACTTTGCGAAATGCTTATCGAGCCATTCGCCCGTCTCGGCGAGCGCCGCTTTGAAATCATCATCCGTCCCGGTCTTCACGTTCTTGAAAGAATGCTCGGAATTGGGGAACTCCACCATCTTACATTCGCCCCCCGCGGCTTTCACGGCGTCGCACATTTCATGCGACTGCGACACCGGTACGAGACTGTCAACCGTGCCGTGTAGCAGGAGCATCGGCGGCGCTTTTTCCGCATAAGTGACCGGCGACACCTTTTTCTTAAACGATTTTTTGTCGCTCACTTTGGAGAAAAGAACCGTGTCCATCACATTGCCGGACATGGGACTGAGCTTGTTGAAATCATGTATCCCGTACCACACGACTGCGACGTCAATATCAGGTCTCTGTTTGTCAGCCATCTTGTCGTCGCATGCCGACTCGAATTCAGGCATGCTCCGGGTGACCGCCGAGATCGAAGCGAGATAGCCGCCGGCCGAGAAACCGACTATCGCGAGCTTCCCCTCCTCCACACCGTAACCCGCGGCCCTCGCCCTGAACCACTTAATCGCGCACTTTACGTCGTAAATATTTTCCGGAACCAAACCTCCGTCTTTTGCGAGCCTATAATCAACGGAGAAAACAACGTATCCCTTTCGCGCGAGATAGTCCGCCGCCCGCGACGTGACTACCATGCCCTTGTCCCCCTGAAGGAAACCACCGCCGTGAACGAGGATCGCCCCCGGTTTATTCAAATTCTTGGTGGAAGGAAGATAGATGTCTCCCTTAATGTCCATGCTACCGCGCTTGAGAAACACAATATCTCTTTTCACTTCATAAGGCTCCGGTGGGGTCGCTGCTCCGGCGATGCCTGCAAAAACAAACGCATGGGAAATACAACCGACAAGCAATAGTGCTAAAACCGATTTCTTCAGTGTCATGTCCGAACCTCCGGCTGCTATTCATATTCGCTGAATACCATTATATTAATTTAACGTCATTTTTATAACAGGCTCGGGGATTTATGTTATCATATTCAGCACATCCGAGCAGGATTATTACAATCAGGAAGAGGTGAGAGCCTTTGAAACCAACGATGACATACGACGACAAGCTGCTGGACAACATGGATAAATTCAACGATCCGTTTTACAAACGGTTCAACCTAAGGCCCCATGAGGTCAAGCTCGACGACAAGATCACGAAAACTTATCAGTTCCCGACCATGTACGCGGACGTCACGGTGGGGATAGGGATTTTCCTCTGCTCTCTCGAAGGGGCGAAGAGAATCATGCCGCATCCGAAGATGCAGCCCGTGACCATGGGCGGCGGTAGATCGCTCGTGATTTTTTCCTGTTACGAATACAAACACGTGATGGGCGTTCCGGCCTACAATGAGATCGCAATGACCATTCCGATCCTCGTGAATCCCGCGCTTAACATTCCGATCCTTCCCATGCTGAAGGACAAAGCGTTCAGGGAATTCGGCTACTACGTCTTCTCAATGCCTGTTACGTCCAAGGAAAACATGCTCCGCGGACATAATATCTGGGGCCTTCCGAAAGTCGTTCAGGAAATCGATCTGTATGAAAAGGACGGCTTCTGCGTTTGCGCCGCGAACGAGGAATCGGGAGAGCCTTACTTCGAGCTCTCCATCCCTACGTCGGGCGAAAAAGTTGAATTCGATGTTTCATCCAATCTGTATTCGAAATTTGAAAACAGGCTTTTACAGTCGGAGACCAACTTCAAAGCCGCATTCAACGTAAACAAATATTTCAAACAACTTTTCACCAAAATGAAGCCCGACAAGCCTTACCTCAAGATCTACGACACTCCTTCCGGGAAAGTCCTGAAGGGGCTCGGGATAGACGAACATCCGTTCCAGTTCAGATTCGCGAAGCACATGACCGCCTGCTTCGATCTCCCGAACAAATCCTACAAACCGCCTTTCAGCTTCTGAACCGAAAACACACACAATGTCTTGGAGGCGCCATGAACTGCTACGAAAAACTTCGAGAGAAACTCGACCTATTTCCCGTGGGAATGCCGAAATCGACCGAAGCCGCCGAACTGCTGCAACTTCTTTTCGGGGATGATGACATTCTCGTCGCCTCGAACGTTCCGAACCCTCCGCTGATGTTCTCCGCAAAGAAGATCGCGCGGAAATCCGGCGTCGGCAAGGAGGAAGCGGCCGCACGTCTTCAAAGCCTCGCCGCGCGCGGCCTGATCATGGAATACAAAGTGCTCGGTGAACCTCTTTATACGCTCCTCCCCGCTGTTCCGGGTTTCATCGAGATGCAGTTCATGCCGGCCGGGCCTGTTGACGAAAAGAAACGACGGGCCGGAGAGCTCTGGCGGATTATGATGGGCGGCGAACTCGGAAAGGAAAACCACGGTTATCCCACGAGCGGCATAAGAGTGATTCCCATAAAAAAATCGGTCGATACGACGCAGAAAGTTTTCAACTTCGAGGAAACCGAGAAAATAATCCGCGCGTCCGGCACTATCGCCATAGCGGACTGCGCCTGCCGGAAAGCTGTCGGGAAATGCTCCGCGCCCCTCGACGTCTGCATGATGTTCAACGTGATGGCCGACTACCTGATTGAAAAAAACATGGCGAGAAAAGCCACTCTCAAGGAAGCGGTTAAAGCGCTCGAGCGAGCGGAGGACGCCGGCCTCGTTCACACCACAGCCAACAGCAAACCCCCCATACAAATAATCTGCAACTGCTGTAGCTGCTGCTGTATGTCGTTGTGGGGAGTAACGAACCTCGGGAAAGCCGCCGGCAGTGTCAGTTCCAACTTCTCGGCATTGGTTCAGGACGAATCAGTCTGCATAAAATGCGGCATGTGCGCCAAGGTATGCCCGATGGGCGCGATTACGGTGACCGAGGACCTGACGGCGGTCAACACGGGGAAATGCATCGGCTGCGGCCTGTGCGCTCACAAGTGCCCGACCGGCGCCATGGTCTTGTCCCGCAAAAGCGAAAGCGAACCGCCGACGACTACGCTTCACCTCGCGGCCAAGATGTCCGGCGAGAGAAACAAACTGCCGAGAATGATCAACAATCTCACAAAAGAGATTTTCTGACGCCCGGCCGCCCGGACCTCAGATGAGAATATCTTTCACGACGTCGATAACGAGAGAAGAATCACCACCGGCGCGCGCCTTCTGAAGTTTGTCTTTCCTCTTGTATATCAGCAGCGCCTTCTTCATCACGTTCGCGAAAATTTCCCTGCTCAGCGACATCGCGCGGATAGGATCCTGCCTGTATGTGAACTGATCCTCGCCGAACCAGCCGTTGTAACCGGTCGCGATCGCGGCGTAACAGAAATCCGCCAGCGCCCAGTTGTCGCCGGTCCCGGTCACCCTGTCTTCATCATTGCTCTTGTGCTTCGCGTTGTTGAGATGGAAATTCGTGAGCGGCACGCCGAACCTCTTCGCGGTGTAGAGCATGTCTGCGGGCTCGACCCCGTACATCTGTTCGTGTCCGTAATCGATCGTCACGCCCATGTTGGTCCCGCCGCAAACCCTGTTCACTTCCTTCGCCACGAGCATGGCTTTCGTCGTTGTGGACGTCACCATATTGCCTTCACGCGGCTCGTGCAGCTTCGCCTCGGTGCCGAGTTTGAGCCCGTACTTTTTCGCCTTCTTGTTTATCTCGATGCAGCCGTCGATGAAATAATCGAGCAGCACTCCGTAGTCCACTTCGAAGTTGTAGTCCCAGCCGTCCGATCCCGGCCAAAGCGAGATCGAGCCGCAGCCCACCTCGTCGGCTATCTCCACCGCCTGAAGAACGACCCGAAGTGCTTCGGCGCGGACTTTTTTATCCGGATTGGTTATTCCGC
>JAKLIR010000178.1 GCA_022709505.1 bacterium
TCTCTCGCCGGAATTTCCTCGATACGATGCTCAGTTCGACGAAATGCTTTTATCCGGGGGCGCGGGCGAGACACCTGCCCCCGGATAAACTCTCTTTTTCGTCATTCCGGGCGGAGACCCGGAATCCAGAGGGGACAGGACGTCGGGGGGGGTCTTTCGGTCGGGGTGGGGTGGCCGAGTGCAATTCAAGCAACGTATCACAGCTACATCTCCGAAGAAAGAGCGTGCGGGAAGCCCGCGCTCCGGATAAGAGTTGTAAATTATCGACCATGAATCCCAATATCGGATTCACAATAATTTTATTGAAATTGGGATAGGAAAGATTTATACTTTCCGCGACTGCGCGAGGGAGATTGTGAAATATGTAACAAATCCTCCCCGGGTCCAACGCAGTCGGGCCGGTATTCCACTATTAGACCAAAAGGAGAGGGTCATGAGCGCAACGCAGGAAAACACTGATGTGAAGCACGACTGCCTATCGAAGGCGATTACCGAAAAAGAAAACGTGATTCTCGAAAAAGAGGAGATAGCGCCGACGATATTTTACTTTCTGTTCAAGACGCCGAAGATTGCGGCGCAGGCGCAGGCGGGACAGTTCGTGGTGTTCCGTGTGGACGAGCAATCCGAGCGAATTCCGCTCACGATAGCGGATTTCGACCGAGAGGCCGGCACGCTGACGATCATCGTGCAGGTGGTCGGCGCTTCCACCCTTAAGATGTCGCAGTTGCGGGTTGGGGACGTGGTGTCTGACATCGTGGGGCCGCTCGGCAGGCCGAGCCATGTCGAGAAGTTCGGCACGGTGGTCTGCGTCGGCGGCGGTGTCGGCGTGGCGCCGGTTTTCCCGATCGCCCGCGAGCTTCACGACGCCGGCAACAAAGTCATCTCCATCATCGGCGCGCGTAGCAAGAACCTTCTTATATGGGAAGATAAGATGCGCGGCGTGAGCGACGAACTGCTTGTCACAACAGACGACGGCACGTACGGCCGCCACGGTTTCGTCACGGACGAACTCAAGCGGCTTGCCGAGGAGGGGGTCAAGATAGACCTCGTGCTCGCAATCGGCCCGGTGGTCATGATGAACGCGGTTTCAAAGACGACTAAGGAGTTGGGGCTGAAGACGATCGTCAGCCTGAACTCGATCATGATAGACGGCACCGGCATGTGCGGCGGCTGCCGGATATCCTACGGCGACGGCACGAAATTCGTCTGTGTGGACGGCCCGGAGTTCGACGCGCACCTCGTGGATTTCAAAGGCCTGATGCAGCGCCAGCAGATGTACGTTCCGCTCGAAAAGGACGCCAAGGCGAGGCTCGAAACTTGGGTTCAGGAGATTTCCGACGTGAAGGAACTCCGCAAGAAGAAAACGCCGATGCCGACGCAGCCCGCGGAGGAACGGAAGAAGAACTTCAACGAGGTCGCTCTCGGCTACACCGAAGAGATGGCGCTTCGCGAGGCCACGCGCTGCATGAACTGCAAGAATAAGCCGTGCGTGGAAGGCTGCCCGGTGAACATCGACATTCCGGCATTCATCGAGAAGATAAAGATCAAGGATTATCTCGGCGCCGTGAAGAGCATCAAGCAGGAGAACAGTCTGCCCGCGATCTGCGGCCGCGTGTGCCCGCAGGAGACTCAATGCGAGTCGCTGTGCCTGCTCGGAAAGAAGAACGAGCCGGTCGGCATCGGGCGTCTCGAGCGGTTCGTGGCGGACTTCGAAGCCGCGCACGGAGACGTTTCCATCCCGTCGCTCCCGGCGGACACGGGCAAAAAGGTGGCGATCATCGGCGGCGGCCCCGCCGGGCTCACCTGCGCCGCGGAACTCCGCAAACTCGGACACGAAGTCCACATCTTCGAAGCTCTCCACAAGGCGGGCGGCGTGCTCGTTTACGGAATCCCCGAATTCAGGCTTCCCAAGGCCATCGTGCAGCGCGAAGTGGATTACCTCAAGAAGCTCGGCGTGAAAGTCCACACCAGCTTCGTGGCCGGCAAGACGGAGACCGTGGATCAATTGAAGAAAGAAGGGTTCGACGCGTTCTTCATCGGCACTGGCGCCGGACTGCCGTACTTCATGGGAATCCCCGGCGAAAACCTGAACGGCATTTACTCCGCCAACGAGTTCCTCACTCGAGCGAACCTGATGAAAGCCTATCAGTTCCCGAACTACGACACGCCGATCAACATCGGAAGCTGCGTCGCGGTCGTGGGCGGCGGGAACGTGGCCATGGACTCGGCGCGCGTCGCGAAACGGCTCGGCGCCGAACACGTTTACCTCGTGTACAGGCGCTCTCGCGAAGAGATGCCCGCGCGCGCGGAGGAAGTTGAACACGCGGAGGAGGAAGGAATCGAATTCCTGCTCCTTAACAACCCGACGGCGGTCATCGGAGACGATAAAGGCTGGGTTAAGGGGATGGAGTGCATAAAGATGGAGCTCGGCGAGCCGGACGCGTCCGGACGCCGCCGCCCCGTGGAGATCAAAGGCTCGAACTTCGTGCTCGACGTGCAGACGGTCGTCATGGCGATCGGGCAGGGGCCGAACCCGTTGTTGCTCTCCACCATGCCCGACCTCAAGCTAAACAAACGCGGCAATATCGAAGCGGACGGCACAACAGGCCTGACATCCATGGAGGGCGTATTCGCGGGCGGCGACATCGTCACCGGCGCCGCGACCGTCATCTCAGCCATGGGCGCGGGCAAAAGAGCCGCAGCCGCTATGGCGAAATATCTCGATTCTCTGAAGAAATAATCGGTCGCGCTCTCTGCCGACCCGGTAGCTCAAGGGGGCGCTTTTTCAAAAGCGCCCCCTTGAGAATCCCCCGCAAAACTTTTTGCTTTCGCAATGCCGCTTAGATAATGCGGCATTGCTTTTTGCACGCATTTAACCCGCTCCATCCCGAAAGGCCACCCCTGACATCCTTGCGGGGACATGGATGTCAGGGGTGGCCGAAGACGCGGCGGCTCGTGCTCGGTCACATATCTTCAATCCGAATTCTAATGAAAGGATCGGGATAAATTTATTTTTTTAATTCTTCTCGGGCCATATCGCCGACTTTGCCGGCCGGATCGAGCCTTTCGGCTTTCTCGAAATCTCTGGCGGCGAATTTTGCTAAAAATGGCATCTTTTTATATGCGAGGCCTCTTTCATAATATGCCGATGCGTTTTGACTGTCATAAAAGATCGCCGTTTTGAAATTCATGATCGCTTTTTTGAATTCTCCGGCTTCGAAGTAAGCTTTACCTCGCAGGACGTAGATTTCGCTGCTTTGTTTTTCCGTCGCGCGATTGAGAGCATTCGAAAAATAATCGATCGCCCGTTCGTAATCTTTTTTGTCTTGCGCGGCCGAACCTTTGTTCAAGCATTCTTTGTATGAAGAGCACGCTTTATTTCGCACCCTGTAATAAACAATAGGGGTTTCATCAGAATGGCCGGGATACGATACAAGAGGATGGAAAAAAGACATTTTAATTTCATTAGTGTCTTTCAACAGTTTCCTTTTTTCGCATAGTTCGGAAATATACTCTAACACGGGCTTTATTCTTTTTTCGTCCGAAGCGCCTTTCGAATAGATTGTCAACGCCAAGGTTTTGTTGCTCATTTTGGTCTTTGTTCTATCACTTGTGACGTATCCATCCTTAATAGGAGTATTGAATTTCTCGTATGTTTTTACTCTTATGAAAAAGAGGTCGTTCGCATATCGGTTTTTAGCCTCGTATCGTATCCATATTCCCAGAATAATGACTCCGATAATTGCACAAGTGATAAATATTTTTTTGACTTTAACGTCGAAATAATAATCCTCTTTTACTTGCAGCAGGTATTCCGGATTCATAAGACTCTCGTATTTGGTTCTTACCACATACGTGCCAGCGAGTATGTCATGTATCAAGGTTCTGAAAGGATGAAATAAAATAAGGATTATATCGAAAAAAACCAGTGAAAATAACAATACATTGCATAAGGCGTTAAGCCCTCTGAAAATGAATACGTTATTTATCGGATGAAAAATGGTGAGAAACGCCACGACGATGGAAATGCAGAAATCACATTCCACGAAATAACGGAGGAATGATTTCCCATAACTGATTATTTCGCCATTTTGGGACACGACGCGCAGTCCCATCAGCTTTTTCCCGACTGTTTGGCCTTTTCCCGCTTTGCCAGTCAATAATGTGAAATACAAAAAAGAGATAAGCGTTGGAATCAAAAATAATACCGATATCGGGAAGATCGATGAAATTTGTTTTCGGATATGATTGATTCCGAAGTAGAAGATGAAAATTATTATGGTATCGATTACAGCCGCGAAACATCGGAGCCAAAACGTTTTAAATATCAATGTATAAGCGGGCGTGCTTTCGGTTCGGCTCTCCTCGGGAGAGTCCTCGCTTGTCTCGGGGTTTGCACAAAAATCGCATTCTTCCCGGTCGTCGGGGATCTCGTTTCCGCATGTCGGACAGAATCTGTTTTCGCGGTCGTCCGGATCCGGTGTCATGGTGCTGTCGTCGGGCCGGTTGTCGTTTTCAAGGTTGGAGTGCTCACCCGCGGACGCGGGTTTCCCGCAGACGATACATTCATCGACGCCATCGGGGATCTCATTCCGGCAGTAGGGGCAAATCATATTGAGATAATACCACAAATCGTCAATTGTCAACAACCGTTGCTCTCCAACGCTCGCGCCCGGCGGGGAGCCCAATCCGGCGGGCGCCGGGTTGAATCGGGGTGACGGCATGGTGCTGTGAAGGAGCGGATGTTGATAAAGGTGGATTGTGTTATAATGAAAATCGTGAAATGATTCAGAATGAAATAATATCGAATTTCATTTTAGTTTTTACGGACTAATCTAAAGTCGCGAGGAGGCATTTCCATGGCGGAATATTCCGGAATGCTGACAAAGGCCGTCGAGAAGCAAAGAACATTCGTCAATAGGGTGTACGGCTGGATGTGCATAGGGTTGCTGGTGACGGGGCTCACGGCCATGTACATCGTTTCGAACGAGTCTCTAATCAAAAGCATCTTTCGCAATTCACCTCTTGTTTTGGGGCTGATTTTAGCCGAGCTCGGACTTGTCATAGTGCTTTCCGCTGCAATCAATAAAATGTCCGCCTCGCTTGCGACCACGTTATTCGTCGTTTACGCCGCGCTTTCCGGGGTGACTCTTTCGGTTGTCTTTTTATTATATACCGCCGGTTCGATCGCGATGACTTTCTACGTGACCGCCGGCACTTTCGGCATACTGGCTGTCTATGGGAGTGTGACGAAGACGGACCTGACGAGCGTCGGGAATCTCTGTTTCATGCTTCTCGTCGGGCTTATAATCGCATCGTTCGTCAATTTTTTCCTGCGCTCTTCGGCGCTGTATTGGGTCTCGACTTATCTCGGCATATTCATTTTCGTGGGGTTGACCGCTTATGACGCTCAGAAAATAAAGGGGATGAGTCTCGCGGCGGATCAGGCGGACGACGAAACTTTACAAAAGGGCGCGATCATCGGGGCTCTCGCGCTGTATCTCGACTTCATAAATCTCTTCCTGTTGCTGTTGCGGCTGTTCGGCCGCAGAAGGTGACGTTCCGGCGGCTTTTTTCGCCGCGCGTCAGAAATACCGGTTCCCGATTTTGAAAAAGACGTCGTACCTTTCGTTGGCGTAAACGTTGCATTCGGAGCAGAACGGCAGTCGCGACCATTCGCCTCTACAGTGGGCGCGGCGGATTTCGCTGAACCGGGCTCTCAGGTCCGCGTACGAGGTCCGCGTCACGTTTCCGAGCATCAGTTCCGGGGTCGTTTCGCGCGTGAAGCACGTGCAGCAGGGGTAGATGTCGCCCTTGTGGTCGATGAGCATTTTCATCTCGAAGAGGCAGTAGCACGGAAACGTGCGGCGCGCGGCGGGTTCGTCCACTCCCGGAAGTTCGAGCCCTTTGCTCCAACTGAACACGTTGCTCCACGTCACCGAAACGGCGTCCTTCCATCTCCCCGCAGCGTAAGCCTCGAAATCCTCTACATCCCGATCGGACATCCCATGCTTTTTTTTCATCCCGATCATAAGTTTCAGTCCGGACCCGAACTTTTTCCGGCATTCCGCGAAGTCGTCTATCGTTTCGATTACTTTGCTGAAATGGTCGCCGCCGCACGCATCCCTGTACGCGGCTTCGTCCGTGTAGTTCAGGCTGCACGTCAGAACGTCGAGCAGCTTTTCGCGGAATATCCGTTCCATCGTCTCTTTTTTTATGCATGTGAAGTTCGAGGCGATGCCGATGGTCGCCCCGGGCAGCGCTTTTCTCGTCGCGGCCAGATAGTCGGTTATGTTGCTGATAAGAAACGTCTCTCCGAGCCCCGTCAGCGCAACAAAAGAGTCCTTTTTCCCGCTGTCCGCGACTATCGACTTCATGCCGGAAAGGATGTCGGAATACTCGTCGAGAGGAACGATGCGCCTCTTGCGGTCCACCGCCGTGTAGGAGCAGAACCCGCACTTCAGATTGCACACCGAAGAGACTTCCACGGCGAACATAAGCGGCTTTCCCGCGACGCTCCCGAGGTCCGCCCGCGCGCGCAGTTTCCTTACGGTTCCTATCCGCTTCAACCGCGTCTTTAGCGTGTGAATATTCCTGTTATCGTTCACGATGTTACGACCCGTTCCCGTGAAAAATCCGGGTTGTCAGAGCGGTCAGCCTTCAGGGGTTTCCTCGTCTTTCTTGATGGTTAGGTCCAAGGCGTATTCGTTGCAGCGCACTTCGCCGTTCACGACGCTCGCCGAAAAACGTTTCTGGCAAAAGGCGCGGTAGGCGCAGTTCAGGCAAAGCTTTTTTCTCGGCGCGCCGTTTTTTTCTGAAGAATCCATAAGCTTAT
>JAKLIR010000179.1 GCA_022709505.1 bacterium
GTGACCGTGGGACTTGCACCGGTGATCGATCGGGGTAAAATCAGATTCGTGGGCAATGCCGCGCTCGACGGTGCGACCGAGGCCCTGCTGTCGAAGAAAAAGTGGGATGAAGGCAAGGAAATTGCCGACGATGTCGTATATATCGAACTTTCCACCGAACCGGAATTTGTGAACATGTTCGCCGAAGGAATGAAATTCCAAGCTGGCATGGACAAATAAAATCGAGTTCAATCTCTATGAATTGGAGATAATCCCGACAATAAACTCGAATTCAATAGTGCGACGGATTCGGGATAAAAAAACGGGCCTCGTGGAGACCCGTTTTATTTTATGTCCGAATCAGGTTTAGTCGGACTGAGCAGGCTGCATCTCTCTTTATAACGGCAGCTTATCGAGAGCCGACTGTAGGGCGGCGTTCACCGGGCTGAGTACGTTGAGCGCGGGGGCAACGACGTCGAGCAGTTTTTTAAGATTGATAGCGGGCTGGAACCTTATCCAGCCTTCTTCGAGTATCTGGTTTACGGCTTCCGCCATCTTGATGCCCATAAGAACGATTTTTGCTCCGTCGCCGGCTTCTTCGTATGCTCTCTTGAAAGCGCCGAAGAACTGAACGTTCGAGACCTTCAAAATACCGAGATCGATGTGTTTGAGGTCGTCTTGTGATTTCATCCATGCGGCAAAGTGGTTGAAAGCGCCTTCCATGTCGTTGTTGTGCAGAAGTTCCGAGCCGATTCTGTCCCATTCCTGTCCGAGGCGGCCTTTCAGATCGTGGAATTCGGTGTATGCGCCGTCTTCCTCGAACTCACACGCGGCCCAGATGATCTGGTCGCCGGCCGTGTTTGTGATTATGGAAAGCATGCTTCCGTTGTCGCCGAGGATCGCTTTCTTTCCGCCGGCTTTCATGATCTTGAAGAGGATTTTCGCATTGATGTCGAACGGGAGAAAATATGGATCCACGAGGACCTGTTCGTTTGTAAGATCTTCACCAGAGTTGAGTTTCTGCCAGATATTGGTGATGTCCAACCATGGCGCTTTAATTGCTTCCGCGCCCCATGCCATGATTTCCTGTTCTTCCGGGGTCAATCTCATTTTTGAAACCTCCTTTAAGGGTTCACTTTCAATATTTTTTTCTTAAACCGGATTCGTCAATAGTACGTCGAATCAGGTGCAATGTTCATAGCGGCGAACAGCTTCGTTGACATCGCATTTTTTTGTTCACGTACATCTCGGTACGCTCACTTCAAAAATACTCCTTCCGCCTTGCTTTTCATCCGCTCTGAATCATTGCTCCCGAATCTTAATGACGGATTCGGGCTTAACATTATTAATTTCCTCAAGCTCGAAATTAACTTTGTGAACATTTTATTTAACATATTTCATTTTGTCAATCGAAAATATTAAAAATAATTAAACAGCGCTTTCTTTTGCGCATCCGATTGCTTGCCTCTCATTCATATTCATCAATGAAGGAGGTCGTTCACTTTTTGCTGTCTGAAAGTTTCGATAAAGAAACTCGATTCAATCGAGCCGGCGACGAGTTGGATGACCGGGTCAAGCCTATATTTCAACAGAGTTTCCGAAAGTTTTTTCTGTTCGTCGTTGAGCATGTGAGCGAGTTGGCTTTTATGGGCGAGGATTGCGTCGAATTTTTTTCTGAACAACGATCCGAAGACAGGTTGGTAAATATCCGCGCCGTTAGGAGGATTGAAAAGTAGTATTTCTTCACATCTGTACGGTTCGAGACCCGAGTCGATTTGTTCGTGAAAATAGTTGGGAAGGGCGGAAAAGACGTTTGCTCGAAGTGCGGCGAGAGCGCATGCGCGATGATCCGGGTGCATTCTGTGTTCCGGCCTCGAAAGATCGAATGTCATTAGAAGTTCCGGTTTTAATCTGCGGATCAGCTCGGTTATTTTCCCTTGAAGGTTGGATGTGGGGGCGAGTTCGCCGTCGGAGTAATCGAAATGGATCGATTCCGAGACACCGAGTATATCGTTTGCGATGCGTTGTTCCTCTCTTCTGATTTTCGTAAGTTCGGCGGGATCGAGAGTCAGATCGTTTGTGCCTTTTTCGCCGCGAGTACATATAAGGTATATAACCTCCGCGCCGGCCTTGGAGAGCTTGAGCGCGGTTGCTCCGCAGAAGAAATCCGCATCGTCGGGATGCGCTTGAACGATAAGAACTCTTTTCCCTTTATATTTATTCGGATTGAGCAAAGCGGGCATCGGTTTTCCACCTTTCTAAAAAACAATAATATTCACATCAAATCTTTTATTAAGCGTATGGACCAGCCGAGAGGCGATTGTGGAACTTTGTTCCCGGCGCGGGCTTTCTCGAAAAGGTCGATCGCCACGCCGGCGTGGTAGTTCAGCATCGCTTCTCCGGCTTCCTTGGAGGCGATGGACGGATTTCCCTGATAAGGCTCCATATTCGGATCGTTCACCCACGACAGCGCGTGAGCAAGGAATTCGAAATCAGTGGCCGCGTCGTTCGCGCCGAACTTTTTTAGGATATCGGCGACTCCCGAAAGTATGTGAAATGGAAGTTTCTTCTCCGAAACCCGACCGGGGCCGGTGGTTTTCCAAGAATCGCGGACCTGATCCGGCTTCGCGGCGAGCATGAGAGACGTCTCGTTCGTACCTCCGTGCGCGTCCTCGGAATCGCCGCAGGTTCCGGGCCCGAGGCCTGTTTTGGACATCATATCGGGGTCGTGCGCGACCATGTTTCTGAATACAGTGTGGAACGGCGGGATCAGCGTGAATCCTTTTGCGGCGAGTTCTCTCGCGGCTATTTCCATTCCGATCTGATGATGAGGCCCCCCGTGATTGTCAGTGAGAATCCAATATTTGAAGCCGAGGTCGTGGAGCGTGGCGCCCGTATCGTGAACGGCTATATAGACGGCCTTGTACCTCATCTTCACCGAACCTTTCACCGGAATTGCGTCCGCTCCGAAGGGGATGGTCGGCAGGTAAACTATCGTAAGCTCCGGATATTTACCAATGAGCCTGTCCGCTATTCTGTCGCGAAGATTTTCAGCTATGTAGATGTCCGTTCCCAGCGGAAGATGCGAGCCGTGGGTTTCGAGCGGTGATATCGATGAAAGAAACACCGTGTTGTTTCGGTCGAGCGCATCGAGTTCGGTGTATGTGAGTTCAAGATAATTAAGTTTTTTCATTTCGTCACCTTTTTCCACGTATTTCAGTTCCGTTCATCAACCCGAATTTTTCACAACTTTGGTTCGAAATCCGGTTTAGCAATGAGTAACCGATTTCGCGGCTAATTTCAAGAGTATTCTATCCGGTGCAAGAAAGCACCGGCACGATAAGGTTGAAGTATTCCCATGCGGCCGTGAGTTTTTTAATGGATACAGCTAACTCTTCATTATTTTTTTTCTCGAGTATTCGCGCCGATTCAGAGATAACCTGATCGATCGTCCTCGATCCGTCGAATAACTTAAAAATATTCATTAGTGTCTCTTCGCCGACATTTTTGAAAATGGTGTCGATCGCTTTTGCTGAATCCTTGCAGAATCCGAGGTCATTTATCAAAAAAACGTTTTTGTTAAGACGTTTATCATTCAGTATCGACTTTAACTTCACCATTGGATTCGGCGCGAAGACGATACCTCCGGATAATCTTATCAGTTCCCGGCCCGAAGCCTCTAAGCGCGACTGTTCGCGATCCTTTTCGGCGCCGAATATTTCAGCACCGGGGCGGCAGTGGAATAGGGAGCAGATTTGAGGTTTCGTGTCATATATCGTACATTTCATGTCCGCGCCGAGATATACGCATGTTCCATCCGGGTTCCGTTTCACTTGGGTAATTCTGTGGAAGCATTCGATGTCTTTCTCGCAAAGCTCCTTACATTTAAGGCAGAAAACTTCCGATTCGAAAGCGCCCGAATCGATTTCTTCCGGAGAAAGCATGACACCGCCCTGTCTGCAGCATATCGCGCGGCAGAATTGGAGCATTTCGGAGCAAACAGGTTTATTCATTTGTCGGACGACTCCAGAGGGGCGGCGTCACATCTCCGCAATTTCCGCGAACGATGCGAGAATGTAATCGATCTGCGCGTCTGAATAACCGTAAGTGGAGACTTTGAACCATTTCGTCTGGCCGGGTTTCAGTCCGGTGATACCTCTGTCCGCGAGTTCGGAACTGAGGAAATATCCGCGTTTTCTATGTCTTTCCCCGATCCTGTGGTAAAGAGGAGTGTCGAATCGGATCAAATCGTGCTGTTTCGGTTTGACGCCTTCTTGGAAGATGTCGCCGATTTTCTCCATGCCTTCGACGAAGCGTCTCGTTTTTTCGACTTCGGCGGGCCAGTTTAGGATACGTTTTTTAACAATGGGGAGGGCTGTCATGAGAGCGATTATGTTCGAACCGCGGGCGGTGCATCCGAGGAGTTCGATATTTTTTTTCGGATGAGTGGGTGAGAGTCTGAAGAGCCTGTCCGCCCATTCTCCGACCGCGCCCATGAATCCCACGGGGCCGGAAGCGCCGAAACTTTTGTGTCCTGAAGCCACGATGAAATCGACGCCGAGTTCGCGCGCGTTGACCGGCATTCTTCCGGCCGAATAAGCCGCGTTCAGGACGACGGGCACGCCGGCATCGTGACAAACTTTAGCGACGGCGGCGGCGTCCGAGAGGTTGCCGTAACTGCCGTCAACGTGCGTGAGAAGCGCGAGCGCCGGAAGTTTGCCGGTAGCTGATTTGCATTGTTCGAAAGCTTCCGCGTAGCCTTGGGGGGGGATCGAGTATTCGGGCGAGCCCGAGCCGGGAACGATGAACGTTTCGAGTCCCGCGCGCTGGGCGGCCATGAAAGTCGTGTAGTGTGCGTTGCCGTCAACGACTATGGTGTCGCCGGGATTTGCGACTGAGTGCATGACTGCGAATTTGCCTTCCCTTGCGCCCATGGTCACCGCCACTCTGTCCGCGCCGATGAATTCAGCGAGTTCCGCCGTGAATCCCTTTATGTCTGGTTTTTCGATATCGTGGAGCACGCCTTCGCAGCGGTCGCACACGGAATAACCGTCCGAAAAGCGGGCGACCGCCTTCCTCACCGCCGCCGAAGCCCTTCCCGCCGTTTGCAAAGGATTTAGGTTTATCATAAGTTCGTCTATCGCGACTCTTTCGTAGCTCATAGCGACGCCTCTATCCCGTCGAGAGCTTTCCGGGCTTTCTTTATCTTATTGAGGAGGTTCTCTTTTCGAGCCTCGTCGATTTCCTGAAGCGGGGCGGTCTCGCGCCATATATCCCTGATGTCTTCCATCAGGTCAATCACTCTGAACGTCTGATCCACTCTCTGCTTGTTTCGTTGCTTTATCGCTGGGTCCATTCGGCCCTCCGGGGACGTTCCCAATGGGTGCGCCCGTTGAATTTTGCACACGGTTGTCCTACTATGTAAATCTGTGTTGTGCGCGGAAACAGGAAGTATTCCGCGCAGAACCTATTATCGCAGAATAACACGGAGGTTTTCAACCCGGCCGCGAGATAGGCGCGGGTTGGGACTTCAAAGAGGGTTGATAAGATGAAATTCAGAGCATGGTTCGAATGTATCGAAGGATGTCCGGGGAAGTATGATCTCGGAACCGTCATTTACAAATGTCCGAAGTGCGGATCGTTACTCGAAGTGAAGCATGACATGAGCATATTGAGGAGGCGGAAGCCGGAGACGTGGATACGCCTTTTCGACGAGAGATTCCGAAGGACGGACTGGCCTTACGGAAGCGGCGTCTGGGGCAAGAAAGAGATGGTGAACCCATGCATCGACAACGATAACGTCGTAAGCCTGTTCGAGGGAGGGACGAATCTTTTCTGGGCCGATCGGCTCGGGAAGGAACTCGGCACCGAAAGCCTTTGGATAAAACAGTGCGGAAACGACCACACCGGGAGTTTCAAGGACCTCGGCATGACCGTGCTCGTGTCGCAAGTGAAGCAGATGATCTCCGACGGCAAGAAGATACCGGCGGTCGCGTGCGCCTCGACGGGCGACACATCGGCCGCGCTCGCCGCCTATTGCGCCGCCGCGGGCATTAAGTCCATCGTCCTGTTGCCTAAGGATAAAGTTTCCAATGCGCAACTAATTCAACCTATCGCCAACAACGCTCTCACTCTCGCGCTCGAGACCGATTTCGACGGCTGCATGAAGATCGTTCAAGAACTCACCGAGAAGGAAAACATATACCTCGCCAACTCGATGAACTCGCTAAGGATCGAGGGGCAGAAGACGATAAGCATCGAGATAACGGAGCAGTTCGACTGGGAGGTGCCGGACGTGATTGTCATTCCGGGCGGGAACCTCGGCAACGTCTCGGCTCTCGGCAAAGGATTTACGGAGATGAAGGAGATGGGATTGATAGACGAGATGCCGCAGATAGTCTGCGCACAGGTCGAACATGCGAACCCGCTTTACCTCAGCTACAAGAAAGGATTCAAGGATTTCAAGGCGGTGAAGGCGAAGAAAACGCTCGCGAGCGCGATACAGATCGGGAATCCGGTAAGTATCAACAAGGCGATCCGGGTGCTCAAGAAGTTCAACGGAATAGTGGAGCAGGTGACCGAGAATGAACTCGCCAACGCCACCGCAAGGGCGGACCGGACCGGGCTTTTCTGCTGTCCGCACACGGGCGTCGCTCTCGGCGCGCTGTTCAAATTAATAAAGGGAAAAAAGATCGATCCCAAATCGAAGATCGTCGTCATATCGACGGCTCACGGTCTGAAGTTCACCGACTTCAAGCTCAAATACCACGAGAGCAGGCTGAGCGAAGTCAATTCGAAATACGCAAATCTCCCGGTTCCGCTCGAAGCCAAATATTCAAAGGT
>JAKLIR010000018.1 GCA_022709505.1 bacterium
GCAAACGGGCGGGATTCACGGCAAGGAAGCGAATCCCGCGCTTCCCGAGCAACCGGATGAAATCATCCGGGACGCGGTGGAGTGCTACAACGCGGGGGCGGCGATTGTTCACATTCACGCGCGGGACGCGCAGGGCAGGGGCGTGGGCGATCCGAAGATATTCGCCGAGATAAACGAGGGGATACGGGCGAAGTGTCCGGTAGTTGTGCAGAACACGACGGGCGGCCCCGGAATTCCCGTCGAGAAACGGATCCTCAGCCTCGACGCGAAGCCCGACATGGCGTCCCTGAACATGGGGTCGATTGTTTTTTTCGTGGGCGACCGCGATAAGCCGGTCGAACAACTCTTCATGAATCTTCGCTCGGAAATCGAAGCGTTCGCGAGAGCAATGATCGAGAGGCGGATAAAGCCGGAGATGGAGGTTTACAATCCGTCCATGTTCGGAGAAGTGCGAAACCTGCTCGAAAAAGGCCTGCTCGAGAAACCGTACTATCTGAATTTTGTAATGAATGTCGGAGGCATGGGCGGATTTCCGGGGACTCCGAAAAATCTTCTGACCATGTGCGAGCTTCTTCCCGAAGGCTCGGTGTTCAACGTGTCCGGGATAGGGCGCGCACAGCTCGACCTTAACGTGATGTCGATAATCATGGGCGGTCATGCGAGGGTGGGGCTCGAGGACAATGTTTACTACCGCAAGGGAGAACTTGCGAAAAGCAACGCGCAACTTGTGGAAAGAATTGTAAGGCTCGCCGCGGAGCTCGGCCGCGAAATCGCTACGCCCGACGAGGCGAGAAAAATCCTCGGGATTTCGAAGCCTGTCTGATTTGCGGCGCCGTCTTTCGCCGAATTATTATCTTCGCGCGCTTTTCCTTAACAGTCATATTGATTAATATTTCACTATTCGCGCTCGGGCGCTTTTCACCGCGCGCAACACTGGAACCGATGGGAATAACGGCGGTTCCGGGTGGAACCCTGATTCGGAGCACTATTGACGAATCCGGTTAAAAAAACCGAAGGTCGATCGACGGTAAATGCTGTTTAACAGCTATGAATTCTTGTTCGTTTTTCTTCCGGTATTTCTACTGATTTATTATGTGTTGCCAAAGCACAGGACGCTTGTGCTGACGCTTGGAAGCTATTTTTTCTACATGTGCTGGAAGCCGGCGGGCGCGCTTCTACTTTTCATCTGCACGCTGATAAACTACCTTTTCGGACGGGCGATATCCAAATCGCCTCTGACGACGAAAGGGAAGCTATACTGCGGGCTTTCGGTCGCCGCCGATCTCGCGATACTCGCATATTTCAAATATCTCGGTTTTTTCGAACAGGTGTTCAACTCCGCCGCTGGAAGAACTCTCATCGAACCCGCTCGGATAGCACTGCCGATCGGAATCTCTTTTTTCCTGTTTCAGTGCATCAGTTACACCGTGGATCTCTATCGCGATAAGGTTAAACCCACGCGGAATTTCCTCGATTTCGCATGTTATGTTTCTTTGTTTCCGCACCTCGTGGCCGGGCCGATATTGCGGTACTCGTTCATGGAAAAACAGATGCGTGATCGTGAACATAGCGTGGGGAAGTTCGCGGAGGGCGTGGCGTTTTTCACGGTTGGGCTTGCAAAGAAAGTCTTGATCGCGGACACGCTCGGGGTCGCCGCGGGTGCGCTTTTCGACAAGGCGGGAGGCGACGCCGGCGTATATGCGTGCTGGGCGGGTCTTGTTGCTTATACGCTACAGATATTCTACGACTTCAGCGGATATTCCGACATGGCGATCGGCCTCGGCCGATTCATGGGGTTCAACATTCCTCAGAACTTCAACTCGCCGTACCTATCGGCGAGCTTTTCGGAGTTCTGGAGAAGATGGCACATGAGTCTTTCGTACTGGCTGCGGGACTTCCTGTACATACCGCTCGGCGGTTCGAAGAAAGGGCGGTTCAGGACTTACGTCAATTTGATAATAACGATGTTTCTCGGCGGTCTGTGGCATGGCGCGGCGTGGACTTTCATCGTGTGGGGTCTGTGGCACGGGGCGCTGCTCGCTATAGAAAGGGCGCTCGGCGACCGCAACCCGATAAGGAAGGCGCCGAGGGTGGTTCAGATACTCTTCACGAATTTTTTCGTAATGATAGGGTGGGCGTTTTTCAGGGCGGCATCGCTCGGTGAAGCGGGGAAGGTGATTCGCGGTCTTTTCGGGTTCGGAGGAGAGGGTGCGGCTTCGGCTTTCATGAAGGCGCCGGGGTTTCTCGCGGCGGCGGCGCTCGCGGTATTACTGATAATAAAAGGCGAGAACATATACGAACGGAAATGGCGTTTCAACGCCGCGACATGTGTCTTCATAATAGCTCTATTCGCGGTGTGCGCGGTGCTCGTGTTGTCGCAGGATTTTTCGCCGTTCCTATATTTTCAGTTCTGAGAAACGGGCGGACCGATGAAGGATGCAATGAGCAAAAAAGTGGGATATGCAAAACTCGTCACGGTGATTTTTCTCTTGATGATCTTCGGAGTGTTCGTTGCGGATAGGGTTCTCATTGCGATTGAAGCGAAGCGGATGCCGGAAGAGTTCATGGATCACGAATTCCTTTTATATCCATACAAGAAAAGTTCTCATTTCACGGGTGTTGTTTACGGAGACCTAACTGATCTAAGAACGAAAAGGCTATACGGCCATGCGCGCAAAACCGATGTGAGCACGGACGACCTCGGCTTCATGTCTCCATTGGGTTCGAGGCCTGACGGAAGTGATGTGGTTGTCATCGGAGACTCGTTCACGCAGGGGCCGTCGAATAAGGAGACTGTCGCGGGACTGATATCCGGGCGGAGCGGGCATGTCGCTTACAACATGGGCTTCGGCGGCTACCCGGTGAACAGCGCGCTGGCGTTCCTGAGCGATTTTCAGCCGCTCGCACCGAGAGACTTTTCAGGGATGAGGCAGAAGACGCTTGTGTTCGTTTTATGCAAGAGGAACCTCGCGGGTGAGAGCGTTTCGGAGATAATAGCGAGGTTTACGATCTCGCCCGAGAAGCTCGAGAGGAAAAAGCTCAATAGAGAAGTTTTTAGATATTTTCCGCACAATATCGTCAAATACGCGAAGCGCCATTCGGCGGTGATAAAGTCTATCACGCCTTATGCGGCCGGGGCTGACGAGTTTCTCGGCCGCGCGGATCCGGCGTCTAACGTGGTTGTCGGCAGGGACGGCGTGCTCTTTCTTCCGGACGACGTAGGTTTTTCGCGGCGGAGCATAAGCGACGAATCGATAAAGCAGTTCGCGGATGTGATGCTTTTCATGAAGACACAGGCGGGGATGCGCGGGTTCAAGCTTATCGTCGCTCTCGTGCCGGATAAGAGCGATGTCTATCCCGGCTATCTTCCGAAAGAGTTGCGCCCCCGGGAGGGCGATACTGTCGCCGCCCATTTCGACAAGGTCGTGCAAGCGCTGAATGACAACGGCGTCGAATCGATAAATGTGCTTCCGGTGCTTCGAATGCAGGCGCGGGAACACGACGGGCTTTACTACTATTATCCGGACGACACGCACTGGAACCCGAGAGGGATGAAGGTCGCCGCGGATCTCGTTCTCCACCGCATGGGCCCGGCCGGGCGATACATAACGATTAGATGAAGGAAAATATTTTCAGTCAGGCAGGATCGCGCCGATCTTGAGCAGGATGTTCGCATAGATCCTGCGTTCGCCGGTGGCGACGGAGAGAGCGACATCCGGCCCTGCGGCCATCGCGTAAAACTCCTGAATTTTCAGTTCCTCGATTTCGACTTTGTTTCCGTGCTTTTTGAGTATCTTATCGAACTCCGCCCATATCGGAGGATTGTTCTTCATGCCGTATGGGCCGGACCTGCGCGGGAGCATGACCGCCGCGGACTCGATCGGAACAGAAGCGGCGATCGCCTCGAGCACTTCGGTGGCGGAGACTACGCCGGGGGAGAGGTTCATGTAAACGGGAACGGCGCGCGGCCCGAGCGTCGTCGAGATCGGGTAGTTGCCGTCGGCGATCAGCACTTTCGAATTGTGTCCCGCAGCGGCGAGCGCGCGAAGTATGTCCGGCTGCAGAAGTTTTGTTTTTAACATTGGAAACCTCCCGGTTTGATTTTAATCCGGATTCGTCAATAGCCGGCGAATCCGGTTTTAATCAACGTACGAAAATCGCTCTTGCGGCAAGCGTAATAAAGAATAAAACCGACGATATGAGAATGATGCTCGCTCCGGTGGCGGTGTTGAAGTAGTACGACGCGACCAGCCCAAAGACGCCCGAGACGGCGCCGATGACGACGGATATTCTGAAGTGCGCGCCCGCGCTCGAAGCGATGTTGCGCGCTGCCGCGGCGGGCACCACGAGCATGGCGGTTATCAGCAGCATCCCCACCACTCTTATGCTCAGGGCCACGACGAGCGAAAGAACCACCGCGAAACCGTATTCGAAAAGGCTCGTTCTCAAACCTCTCGTAATAGCGACTTCGGGGCTGACGTAATATATAAGGAGCGGGTTGAAGGCGAACCAGAGGAAAGCGAAACAGGCGGCGCAGACCAAGGCCATTCCCACAATTTCTCCGGCGCTCACGGTAAGTATGTCTCCGAAAAGAAACAACGGAAGCTGCCGCGCGAGCCCTTGCAGCGCGCTGATGATCACGAGCCCCAGAGAGATGGACACCGCGAAGAAGACGCCGATCACCGAATCGAGAGCGAGCGACGAACGCGATCTGACCATCGCAACGCCGAGCCCTATCAAAAGACAGAACCCCACCATGGCCGGCACCGGGTTTCCCATTCCGAGAAGAAGGCCGATGGCGATGCCGGTGAAGGCCGAATGAGAGATCGCCTCGCTGAAGAACGTCATCTGTCTGTTGACGACGAGTACTCCGAGCATGGCGCACGTCGGGCATACCAGAAGCACGGCGAGAAGCGCGCGCCGCATGAAGTCCGGCTCCGCCCACGAGAGCGGGAGCACATGACCGAGGAGAGTCGTTATGGCGGTTATTACTGTTTCCATTTCACCTTTTCAGTCAACATCGTGGCTCGCGTGATGCCGGTACATTCCTATGTAGCTCCCGAAAGTTTCTTCTATGTTTTTCGGAGTCAGGATGTCATCTGCGGCGCCCTGACATACAACGCGCCTGTTTATGCAGACGACGTGATCAGTGTAACTCGTAACCATCGACAGGTCGTGGGAAACGATGATCACGGACATCTCGATGTTGCCCCGCATTTTCCGGATGAGCTCGTAAATGAGAGCCTCGCCGGATACGTCCACGCCCGAGATTGGTTCGTCCATAATGAGAATGTTCGGAAGTGGATTTATCGCGAGCGCGAAAAGCACTCTCTGTATCTCTCCGCCGGAAAGGCCGCCGACTCGCTTATCGAGCAGGTGTTCCGCCTTTACGGAGGCGAGGGCGGTCGCGGCTTTTTCTCTTATGGGAGACGGTACGCCCGAGAATGACGGGCGCGCGCCGGGAGAAGCCATCGAAAATAGCTCGAACACCTTCAGCGGCATCGAACGGTCGAAATTGAGTTGCTGTGGGATATAGCCGATCCGAGGCGCGCCGCCGCCGTGGCTTTTCCTGTGACAGAAATGAATGCATCCGTCGTATGGGATTACCCCGAGGATGGCTTTCAGCAGCGTGGATTTGCCCGCGCCGTTCGGGCCGATTACCGCCGTGACTTCCCCGCAACGCACGTCGAAGGAAACATCCTCGAGAATACGGATCCTGTTCAGGGTCACATCGAGGTTCCTTATCTCGAGCGAACAGTCGTCGAGCGAACAGGCGCACGCTTTTTTGGATCGACGGTTCAATCTCACTTGCCGAGCGTCCTTTTGAGCGTATTGAGGTTCTTCCGCATCACGCTCTGGAAGAGGTCGAGCGGAGGATTGGAGAGATTCGTTTGCGCCATGGGATCGAGTTCGGCGTATGGGCGTCCCGTGTCTCTCGATATCATATCCACAACACGGGACGGATACTGCGGCTCCGAATAAACCGCAGCCGCGCCGCTCTTCTTTATCTTCTTCATCAGTTTCGCGATCTCTCCCGCCGAGGGCTCCTGTCCGGGAACCGCCTCAACGTAAGCCACGACTTCGAGGCCCACGTCTTTCGCGAAGTAATCGAAGACGTCGTGGAATGTAACTATCTTTCTGTTCGGAAATCCGGCGATCTCCTTTTTCATAGTGTCTCTCAGCGCTGACAATTCCTTCTCGTATCTTACGGCGTTGGCGTTGTATTTTTCCTTGTTCGCGGGGTCGATCGACACCATGAAGCCCCGGATGGCTTCCACTTGCTTCACGGCGTTCGAAAGGCTCACCCACGTGTGCGGATTCTCGACTTCATCGAGGCCCCTGATAGGCTTTATGTCTTTGCCTGAAATTAGAATTCTGATTCCGGGATTGATTTTCTTGACTGCGGCGCCGAGAAATTCCTCAATGCGCCCGTTCGCCACGAGAACGTCGGCGGAGACTATCTTCTTTACCTCGCCGGGCTTGAGCTGATAATCATGCGGACATCCTACCGCCGTTCCGATAAGAATATCGACCTTCACCCCCGGAACGCCGGCCGTCACATTTTTCGTGAACACGTAAACGGGTAGAAACGTCGCAAGAACGCGCAGATCATGTTTTCCCGCCGCTTGCGCTCGTCCCGAGGCGCCGAAAACAGAGCAAATAAGGATTAGCGACGTTATTAATGCGGATATTTTTCGTTCATTGAGCAAAGAGTTCCTCCGCGTGTGATTGATAATATTTATCATTCAACGAAAGCACTTAGGGCAAATACCGTAGAGAACGAGTTGGTGGCCATGGATCTTGAAACCGGTTTGGATGCTTGCGAGTTTTTCGAGAACGGAAAGGTCGCAGGAATCTATGTCCACGGTGGCGTTGCATTTGCTGCATACGACAGGGTGTGCGTGTCCGGAGTGAACCGCTGCGAGTCTCGTTTTCCCGGCGCCGTTGTTTATTCTGCAGAGCAGGCCTCGGTCGAGAAAGAGCGATACGGCCCTGTAAACGGTGGCTTGCCCGATGCCTTTCTTGCTCATGGCCGACGCTACTTCACTGATTGTCCGGCCACGCGGGCTGTTCGCGAAGAAGTTCAGAATTTCCGCGCGCCGCGTCGTGAATGGTATCCCCCGCCCGGCCAACGCCCGCCGTATTTCGTCCTCCTGCTTCGATGAAGCGCTTTTCATATTGATATTTTTTATCAATTCGGGAATTGTGTCAATCGATTAGTGGAACGGGGAGATATGTTTCAGTCGCATCGTCAATCGGGGTATTTGTTCCTATATGCCTTCATGCCCCCCGAAAGATTAAATACGTTTTTGAAGCCCAGTTGTGCGAGAATCGACGAAGCCATCCTGCTCCGATTGCCGTGAGCGCAGACAAGGATGTAATTCTTGTCGCGGTCTTCGCCCTTCATCCTGCCTACAATGTTTTTCATGGGGATGTTTGTTGCGCCGATGATCGGTTTCAGCGGACCGGCAAGCTCGGCGGGCTCACGGACGTCGATCACGGCGGCGCCTTTTTTTATCATGTCGGCCGCCTCTCCCGGCGAAATCGTTTTGGGACTGTTTTCCTGACTATCGAAATCATCCGCTTTTATCGGGAATAATTTTTTAAATACGTCTTTTAAAAGTTTGCTATTCATAAATCATTCTCCTGTAAGGTGTGACCATGTCTTCGAACAGGTTGCTATGTTTTCAAACAGAAATGGCGAAAAAATGTTCCCGGATAATTTTTCTTGAACACAGCGGCGGGTGATGTGATAATTAGCGCGGATGTGAAAGGGGATAGCGAAATGACAGAGAGAGTGAAACGTACGATTGTTGAAACATTGGTGATATTTTCGGCTTTGTTTATGATTTGTTTTCCCTCGGCGGCGGCCGAAAAGGGAGAGGGAGTTAATAAGGACGCGTGTGAAAAAGGGAAATGGACGTGTTCCGAAGACGCATACACGCTATACGTGTGCGATGGCAAATGGAAGGCCGTCGAGTGTATGAGGGAAAGCGGCCGGCTCTGCGAAAGCGGCGCTTGCGTGGATCCTTGGAAATACGGGAGCCCGAAATTTAAAAAAATTCCGGCGGATCCCGGAGCGACGAAAGAAACGCTTGCTCAGAAAGCGATCTATTACGAACGGATCACTCGAACTCTTCATCTCAATCCCAAGCTGAAATGGATCATGGGGGTGACGCTTCCATGCGCGGACAAACAATGCGCCGGAGAGAAAACGTCCGATTGTAAGGACTGCACCGAAGCGGGTCTGCCTCTGGACAAGGCGACGTGGAGGGATGTCGAGAGGTGGCAATCGGGAGAGAACGACGGTTTGTTCAGCGGACTCTATCTTGCCGCGGAGGCGTTTCATTACGGAGTGACTCGTGACAGGGAAACTCTCGCTGTGATTAAGACGCTTCTCGATGCGGAAGTTACGAGAATGAACATAACGGGCGTGACGGGGATTTTCACGCGACAGTACATCCCGCCCGGCGTGAATGGATTGTCGTGTCCGAAGGATCCGAAGGCGTACGCGGTGGATGTGGAGAAGGACGACAACCAATGGGTCAGGATCAATGAGAACGGGTGTGTAATGACGTATGATCCGGCGGCCGGTAAATGGGTGGAGTCGAAGCATTGCGGCTTGAAGAAATATTCCGGTTGGTGCTGGCTCGACAACGTGAGCAAGGACGAATACAGCGGACACATCTTCGCTCTGGCGGCGCTCGCGAAAATCGTGGACGATCCTTCCGTTCAAAAAACGGTGAAAGAATTGCTGAGGCGGGTGGGGCGGCATCTTGTGGACAACCAGATGGAGTTCACGGACTGGGACGGCCGCGTCGCCGAACACGGAAGGATCCGCGCGCTCACGTTCGAGGACTACCCGGGATTCAACGCGGCCATGGCGCTGAGCTTCATGAAGGTTATCTCCGAAGTGACCGGCGATCTCGAATTCAGGAACTGGTACGACAACTGTCTCCTTCAGAAAAACGGAAAGTGGCATTGTGTAAAAAAGAAGCACGAGAACCCTCGGGCGTACACCGCATACCTGAGATCGAACGGTCTTTACGTCGGAACGGAAGGCTGCAAGAGTAACTACAACAATATAGCTATGCACATGTTGAGCATGTTCGACCTGATCTGGTACGAGCGGGATCCGAAGCTTCGCGAAAGGTATCAGCAGAGTTTCGACCGGGATGTGTTCAGGACGAAGGGGCAGCCGCGGGCCGTTATGAACCAGAATAACGCGCTGTACGATTTTTTCTGGGCCGCCCAGAAGCGGTTGGGCCCCGGCTCGGACGGCCCCGCGTACGATGCGGTTGAGAACGGCGTGCGCATGATGTATCTTTTCCCCGCCCGGAAAAGTGTCGAGAAGCCCATATCCTGCACTCCGGAAAAATGTGAAAAATATTGTTCGGACAGGTTCGGCTCATCTGTCGGGAAAGAGGCGCGCACTCCGTCGGACAGGTGTCCTTCGACATTCCTTTGGTGGTTCGATCCGTACCAACTCGACACTTGCGGGCGCGACGTCAGAAACATCGAGCCGCCGAGCGATTATCTCCTCTCCTATTGGGTCGGGCGTTATTTCGGTTTCATAGGGAAGAACGACTGATTCGAGGGTTGCGGAACGTCGAGTTCCACGCTTTTCTTAATTCATATCTTCACTTTATAGATGCCTTTCGTGCCGGCCGCGTACAAGACCCGTTCTTTCTCGTCGTATTGGAAAAATCTCGGGAACGGAAGATAGAAAGTTGATAGTCTTCTGAGCGTTTTCAGGTCGTAGATATCAACCGTGCTTGCGATCTGGCTGCCTATGAATATTCTGTTTCCGCGTTGGTCGATCGCGAGTGCGCGAGCGCCGAACCCCGATTTTATGACGTGTTTGATTTTAAGGTCGTTTTCAGACATGACCGCCACGATGGACCGGAACGGCACGCTCAGAAATATTCTCTTGCGCGGTGCGTCGCGGAGGGTTTCCCACACAAGGTATCCGGTGAGGTTTGCCCGCGCGAGCCTGCCTTTCGCAAGGTCGATCTCGTTGATATGGGGACCGAGCAGACAACCGAAAGTGAATGCGCGGTCCGAACCTTCGTCTATCTCGATTCTCACCATGCCCTTTCCTTTGGGGCCGTCCCGGATGGGCTCCTTCGGGTTGCCCGGCTCGGCTCTGTCGATGAAGAACAACCTGCCGGAATCATCGCACCCGGCGAGGATGCGGTTTCTTTTGTAATCGATGCCCACGGCGTTGGCCTGAGCGCAGATGTCGCGAGGAAATGAAACTCCGGCCGCGGGCGCGAAAGGCGACTCGGAAATAATTTCGAGCTGCCTGTAAGGGGTCCCGTAAACAGCGATGTAAATGAGCTTTTTCTCAGCGTCTCTCGCCATTTGCCTCGGATAGCCGAATACTCCCACCGTCGCTTCCTTTTCAAGCGTGCGTCTGTTTATGAGGTCAACCGACGAGTGACTTTTGTTCAGATATATCAAGCTCTTTCCGTCTGAAGTGAATTCGATCCCGGCGCCGCCGCCGATCCGGTGTTTCGATGTGATTATGGGCGGCCGACCGGTTTTATTCAGATTCGGAATCCATGAAAAATAGGTGATGAAAAGCAACAACGCGGCCGCGAGAAGAGGAATTTTGTTATATGTGACATTGGACCAGAGGCCGGTTTTCTCGAAGGAAAAAAAAAGCCTGTCCGTAAAAAAGCCGAATGTCATATATAGGAAAAGAAGAGCGATTGTCAGGTTGGGCGCCGGGACTCCCGTTGAGAGTCTGATCGCCGCGGAACTGATGAAAGCGAGTATCAGCGACACTACTTCCGCTTTTATCAGGCTGTTCACACGGAGCGATTTGGTTCTTATTTTAGCTTCAGCGGCGGCGATTATCGGAACGAAGATGCATAGGCCGAACACCGGATTGAGACAAAGCCCGGCGACGAGTATGGTGAGACAATATAATGATAACAAAGAGTTAATGAGCGCTTTTGCCTTCGCAGCGGCGTTGAAGATCGCCTGAACCTTTTTACGAGGCCGGCCGGACTTGTCCATCGGCACGAGGCGGCCCATGGCGGACAAAGGTTTGAAAAACGCATAGTAGAAAATGAAGAGCGCGAATGTAACTCCCACGCCCGCGAGGTAAAGATGGAACAGGACGCTGAAAACGTAGTCCACCCAGCCCCATGCCGCGCGTGTGATGACGAGCAACGCGTACGCGATCATCGCCGCCGTCATCAAGTTCGCGGCGACGGATGATTTTTTATTCTTTTCCATTTTTCACATCAACCGCCGACCGGTCGGTCGCTGGTTGCATTCGAAATATGCTGAAAACGAAAACGCCTGTTTTTAATAGAATGAATTGAAGCACGACGAGCAGGGTTCCGAGAGTATAGATGGAACCGTTAAAAAAACCTATTGAAGATGCTTCGTTGAAATAGCGCGATTTGACAGGGATCTCAAGTATCCGGGCTTTGAAGGCGGCTGCCTGCGCAAGCATCTGTGAATCAAACAGAAACCCGTCCGAGTTTTTCATAAAAGGGACGCTTTCGAGGAATTCGCGGCTGAAGGCGCGGTATCCCGTGTGCATGTCGGTCAGCCGTGTCCCGAAGAAAAAATTCTCGAGCGAGGTCAGTAGGCCGTTGACTACTATTTTGCTGAACGGCATTCCGCCTTTTTTCGCGTCGCCGGGGATTTTCATTCGTGATCCGAGAACGAGATCAGCGTCGCCGGAGGCGATCGCCGAGGTCATCAGCGGTATCACCGAAGCGTCATATTGCGCGTCGGCATGAAGCATGACGATTATGTCGGCGCCGGACTCGATCGCATAGTTATAACATGTTTTCTGGGAAGCGCCGTAACCGAGGTTTCTCGGGTGGATTATGAGTCGGACGCCAAGCTCGCGGGCGGTTTTACTCGTCCCGTCCCGGCTCGCATCGTCAACCGCGAGCACCTCGTCCGCCGCGCCGGAAGGGATTTCCCTGAAAGCCCTTTCAATTGTTCGTTCAGCCTGATACGCAGGCATCACCACAACGACTTTTCCGCGAATTTTTTTCCCGCCGGCGCTCTCTGCTTCGTCCAATTATCTCCACCTCGATTTGAGGAAGTAAACGAAATTGTACCACAAACCGCCGGTACGAAGCCCGTGTACAAATCTCGCGGCGATGTATCCGAGCCTCAGATACGTCCGCCTGAATGCGATATAATAGAGAGCCTTTATTTCCTCCCACGACATGTTCGGATGATCGAATAGAGGCTCGTCCGTCCTGTGGAAAATGTACGCCCGCCAGTCTCGCGTCTTTAACATACCCCGAGCGTCGTAGAAATCGAAGAGCGCTGTTCCGGGCAGAGGAACCGCGATGTCGTATTTAGATATTGTCATGTCGAGTTCGATAGCGAAATCGATGGTTTCCCGGACGCTCTCCGGAGTGTCCTCTGGAAATCCGATCATAAAGAACCCGAAAGTTTCGAGTCCGAATTTCTTGCAGGAAGCCGTCGCGCGGCGGATTATTTCTTTAGAGGTTCCCTTTGAAACGCTTTCAAGAACGCGGTCGTTTCCCGATTCGACACCGAAGGCGACCTGATAGCATCCGGCCTTCTTGAGAAGCTCCGCGAGTTCATCGTCGAATCTGTCCGCGCGCACGCCGTTGAACATATTGAAGATCACGGTGTTTTTCCGTTCGATGAGAAGACGGCAGATTTCCTTCGCTCGATCGAGATCTGTGGAGAAGCCGTCGTCAACGATATGGAGTTCCCTGAAGCCGTGCC
The DNA here is from genome assembly GCA_022709505.1 of bacterium. GTDB lineage: Bacteria > UBP15 > UBA6099 > UBA6099 > UBA6099 > JAKLIR01. Next base: position 12,739 of record JAKLIR010000018.1, read on the forward strand.
GGTCGCTCATGATCTCGAATTCGGCCGCCACGCGCTCGGGTGACTTTGCCCTGAACGTGCGCCCGAAAACCGTCTTGTCGCAATATATGCAGCCGAAAGGGCAGCCCCGGCTTGTTTCGAGATACCCGCTCGGCCTTCGTCGCTCGGTCAATCGCGACATACCATAGGCGGAGATGTCGAAAAGTTCCCACGCCGGATACGGAAGCGTATCGAGGTCTTCGATGAGCTTTCTCGGTTTGTTCGTCGTCAAACCGTTCGTATTTCTGTAAACAAGGCCCGGAATGTCGCTCGGGGAATTCGAGGAGATCAGCTCGTTCAAAGAGAAGTCGGCTTCACCGCGGATTACCATGTCGATCTCGGGGTTTGCCATCGTATCGTCGGGAAATAGAGACGTATGAATGCCGCCGCAGACGGTGGATGCCGAAGGGGACGCCGACTTGACAACCTTCGCCGTGTCGAGCATGGCGTTCCAAGTTGGGGTTATCGACGTCAGGCCGCATATATCCGGATCGAACTCGGCTATCGTTTTTCTGATCGCGAGTTCGGTGTCTCCGCCGCCGACATCGACGAGATCGAGATCGAGGATACGGACGCTGAAGCCCTCTTTTTTCAGAGCGCCCGCTATGGAGGCGAGCCCGAGCGAAGGCAGGAGCGGCGCGCCCGCTCGCACGTTCGTTTCGAGATACACCCGCCTTGTCGCCGCGGGATCGATCAGCAGGACTCTGACTTCTTTTTCGCTCATTGCCTCGAGAACCGTTTCCAAATCATATTGCCGCTGAAAAACCGGTTACCACTTATAGCTGTTGAAGATTGTGAGGTTCTCCGCCGGGTTGTCTATCCGAATGAATCCTATCGGGTCGTGCCCGACGGCGGTGCGCGATATACGTCCGCCGTCAGAGACGAGTCCTTCATAGAAATGATATTTCAGAACGATTTTTCCGTTGACAGGTTCGAGTCCATAGCAACGGATTCCCCGGTGGTCCGCGAACACATAGCCGCTTCCAACAAGGAACGGCGAGGGCGTGAAGCTATTTCTTCTGTAAACGAGAAATTTTCCGAACGAGCCGGTCTTGCTGAAATCAGACTCGCGCCGCCCGAAGTAGTTTTTGCACTCGTCGCTCCAGCAGACGATGTTTCCCACGTTGTACGAATCGAGCGCGGCTCGCATTTCAGCGTCGGTGTATTCGGAAAGTTTTTTCTGAAGGAATTTGCCGTCGTGGAAATCCGCGTAGTGATGTCTGAGGAAAACGTAAGGGTAGGGGCCTCCAATGAACTCGCGTCCGGTGATGTCGGAAAGAAGAGCCGGGAAGTGGCTTTCGCCGTATTTAGGCGGAGCGCCGTCGCTGTCGTTCCAGCCGGAGTCCTCGAGCATTATCCTCTCGCCCGCGGGGGAGTTCGTTTTCAGAAATTCAGTCAATCCGTGCGTGTCCGGATCGAGCCTCTTGTTCAGTTGCCGGAAAAAGAAGGCGTAAGGCGCGACGGCGGGTATGAGAAAAACGAGTAGGCAGACGGCGGCGAATTTCGAGATGTTTTTAGCCCGGCGTTCGGATGTTCGGGTCAACAAGCGCCATACGGCGGCGACGCCCGCGGAAGCAGGAACGGCGAGGAAGAAATCGAGATAGCCGATATATCGCGTCGGGTTTAGTTGCGCCGAAAGCCCCCAGAACGAGCCGAAGTATATCAAAGCGAGGAAAAACAAAACGATGCCCGCGAAGAAAGCGGCCGGTCTCTTTTTTCCGGAGCGCAGCCAATCGACGATTCCGAGCGCGCCACAGACGAGCAGCAGGTCTCTCAGGATCGTATTCAAAAAAACCATTACGAACGTGTTCTTGTCCGCAACGAGGACTTTGTGCCCCATGATTTTGGATAGTGTGAAATAGTCTTTGAAAATTCTCAACGGGTCGTAGCTGAGGCCGTGCGGCGCCTCCGCGAGCGTGACTTTGTATTTGGCGAGGTGAAGGAACGGTACGAGCCAAAAGGAGTTGAACGCGAGCACGAGCGCGGCGATGCCGGCGAGATGAGAAATTTTTTTGAAATTGATTTGTTTCAGATTGAGGATGAAAAGCAGGGCGGCGGGCATGCCTATCAGGACGACGGCCGTCTTGTGAGCGAGGAAGCAAAGGGGGGCGAAGAGGTACAGGAGCGCCGTCGCGCGCGGATCGTCGCGGGTGAAGAATCTGTAGAATAGGGAAACTGTATAGAATGAAAGGTGGAAAACGAACAGGGCGGCGGGCATGCCGAGCAACATCATCACGACAGGCAGCCCGGACCACCAGTAGGCGGTCATTACTATTAGAGCCACGGATCGTTTAGGGCCGTCGATCCCGAAATTCGCGAGACCGAGGAAAAACACGAGAGGCGCGATCACGACGGAAGCAACCGTCGCCGTCAGCAACAGGGCGTATTCAGGCATCGGCTTGAAAAGAACGGCGAGGAACTGCAACACAACGTTGCTGTTCCATGTGAAGTTGAGCGGATATCCGGCGAAATAGAACGGATCGTAACCCCAGAAGTTACCGGACGCCGCGAAAAATGCGGAAGCCTTTCGCTCGAAATAGATCATGAGCGCGTAGTCGTTGATGTATAACGGACCGGACATCGCGAGCGCGAAGCCGATGGGAATCAGCACATGCGCCGCGATGTAAAGAGAAGAGTAAAAACGCACCGTTCGCCTCATGTCAGTGGCCGCCTCGCGAGAGGCCGACTTCCTTTCGGCCGCGTGGTTTTTCTTGTTCGTATCCCTTTTCCTTCAATAGTTCCTCAAGCAGCTCTTCGTGTATCCGTGTGTTTTTCAGTCTGTAGATTTCGGAGTAATATTCGCCCGCGGCGACATGGGCGTAAGGTTGCCGCGAAGCAACAGTATTCATCCACCTGAGAGCATGCGCCGTCTTGTCGCAACGGCGACCGGACGAGCCGATTACCCTGAAGGCGTTTCCTCTCAGGAAAAATTCCTCGAGGTCGGCGCGCCCTCCCGTCCCGGGAGCGGAAGAGACGAAAGAATCAGTTCCGCCTCCGAGGCGGAACCTCTCATCTTCGGCAGCCGGATCGGGAAAAATGAGAACCGGTCGCTTCATGTCGCGCGCGGCGTATTTGAAAAGGAAATAATCATTTCCTCGTCCGGGCCACAGGAACACCACTGGGTAGTCGTTGCGGGAAAATGCGATCCGGGAAACGCGTTTGAAATTTTCAGCGTCTCCTTTTTCCCTGAACGTTGCTTTGATCGGAAGTGCGAGGCAGACGAAAGAAAACACGACGAGCGCGGCGGCGATTCCTTTTCCGGAACGTTTACCGTCGCGCGAGGGCTGGAAAATGACGGTGAGGAATATCAAAAACAGAATTGAGAAAGCAACGGTCGGCGGGAGCAGGTGGTTCCATCCCAACGCGGCTTTGAAGAGCTCCGTTGCGCCGCCCGAGGGATACGAAAAAGTCCCCGGCGCGTGTGTTGCGCCGGCCGCAGCTCGAACACATCCGATCAGCCATATAAAGAGCGCGGGAATCATGCATTTCAGGATCAATGACGTATCGCGCCGGAATGCAAGGACGCTCTTGTCGCTGATTGTCTCCGTCGCGCGGACGTATTTTTTGAGCAGAAGCATCTGCGGCACCACTATAACGGCGCCGATGTTGAAGGAATATGCGGCGGCGATGGAAGCGGCAATGAAAAGGGATCGTTTCGACGAATCATTATTCAGAAGCGCTTTGGCGAGAAAAAGGAAAGAGGCGAATATCAGGCAGAAGCCGAGCGATTGTTCGACCGCGCGGCCGGAGAAGCAGGCGATTGCTCCGGCGGCGGGCGCGACGAAGATCGCGTGAACGGGCGTCAAGGAATTCGTTTTGTTTTTAATAAGACTTATTGTCTTAGACAGACAGAGCACGGAAATAGCACCGAACGCGACGGAGAACAATCTCATGGTTAAAAGAGAGGGATTTATAAAAAGAAGAAAGTGCGAGACGAGATGATACATGGGCATGGAAGAATTGAAAATCGAAAGAAGCAGGGTGGAAGTGAAGTATGTTTTTGCGAAAAAGAACGACCGGGCTTCCAGCGCCGAAGGCGCCGACGAAAGATTCAGTGCGGCGCCGGATGCGAGAAGCAGAAGCGCGAGAAAGAGCGACGCCGATGTCGCGCCATCGGTTTTTACAGCAGTTGAATTCAGCCGGTCATCGCCCATTGCACCATCCGCCTGTCAGGGGTCGCCGGCGGATGCCGTTCCTTGAACAGGCTTTTTCGCTATGATAGACTTTAATGATATTATTCCAGACCGAAGCCCGTTTTTCCATGATGGGGCCGCGAAACGGAAAGTCGGCATGGGCGGAGGGAATTAACTCGAATTCGTCAGTTCTATCGGCGAATCCGGAATTAACAAGAGCTAAGGCCGGAGTTTTCACGCCCGGCAAGAGGTAGAGTTTTTTGCCAGATTCCGCATATCTCATTCCTTTATTAATAAAGGCGCTGTTTGTCGTCACCGGTGTGGTCTTTGGAGATTCACCGGTACGGATTCCTCAGACATATTTCTTCATGGCTTTTTTCGTTCCCTCGTTCGTTCTGATGATAAGCGTAGTTGTGTATTTCATCGCGTATTTTCTTCTCATAGGCGTGGTCGCCGCCGTGCTGAACGGATTCGCCGCGGTCCGTACTGTTCCTCTTGTTATTAAGATTGCATCCGCAATAGTTGTCGCTGCTGTAGCGTATGCAGCGGGAAAATTTTTAAGAAAGATGGCGGGAAAGGGAGACGTCATAAACCTGAAACGTCTCGAGAAATCGCATACGGAGAGCTTTGGGGAAAAAGCGGTGTCGATAGGGTTTCTGAACTCGGTCGGCCTTAGAACTCCGGTCGGGTTCGGAGTGTCCGAAAGGGTTTTCGAGAGATACGCGCGGCGAAACGGGATCGGACTGACGCCGGACTGCGGAGACGACGAAGGCGGGGCGAAAAAGGGACTCGCCGAGACGAGAAAGAAAATCAAGAGCGGAAAATTCCCGTTCATCGATGCGGTTCGATTAAGAATAGCCTATACGATTTTCGTTTTGAGGCGTGGGCCGGATCCCGCCCTTATTGTGAGATCGTCTTTTTTCGGAGAGGACGCGCCCGGCCGACTTGCGCCCGGCCAGTATGCGTCATTCGGGACCCACGGCTCGTTCAAGGGGATGCTCGAAGCGGTGCGGGATTGCTGGGTGTCTTTCTTTATGGAAAACGCGGTCAAGTACCGGGCGAACATGGGAGTGTCGAACGAGCCCCGGCTCTCGTTCATAATGCAGGAGCTTCTACAACTCGATCTTATAGGCACAGCGGTGGCGGCGAACCCCGCGAACGGTTTCCGGGAGGAGATGATAGTTGACGTTTCAGCGCCTCCCGAAGAGGAAAGCTATGTCGTTACCGAGCAAAGCAGCGCGGAAAGTATCGTGTTCAACATAGCCCTGAATTTCCCCGAATTACCTAAAGACAAGAGATTCCCTTTCACGGGAAAGATAATCGAAGGTTTGAGAAAATTAAAAAGCAAAACCGGCGGAATACCGGTCATAGAGTGGGCGATGTCCGAAGGAAGACCGTATTATCTCCAACTGAGAAAACTTGAAGGACTTCCCGAAGTAAAAACACTGATTTCAGCGGGCATGGCGGAGATCACGAACGAACCGCTTTCCCCCATGACGCTTTCGCTGATCGAGTCCGTCAGGACGCTCGACTCTTTTATCACCGATCCGATAGGAAAGTACGCGCGGATCGACGGAGCATCAGGTTTGCTTGAAAAACGGCGCGGAAGAATTTATGCGGATTACGAAGCGCTTGAGAACGTAGCGGGCCGCCTCATTTTGGGGCCGGCGCAAACCGCCGCATTCATCAAGCTTTGCCGGAATCAGGCGAAGGAGACGAAATCGTTTCTCGTCGAGCTGGAAAACAAGATCGGCGCCACGGCCGCGAAAGATATTTCAAAGATCACGGATGAAGAAATAATTGAAACAATTAAAGAATTGAATGGAGTAATTCAGGGGCGCGGAGTCGAGAATCAATCAATAGCGGCGCACATAGCACAGGTATCAGGAACGGTTCTTGAGAGGATGGCCGGCGCGTTCGGCATTCCGTTCGCCGACGCGAGGGCTCTTCCCCCTTACGGCGCTGACTGTATCGCCGTGAAGAGAACGAAGATGCTCGACGCCGTGATGTCCGCGCTCGAGAACGGCGAGAGAGAAACCGCAAGAAAAGTGTTTGAGGATTATACGGCCGAGTTCGGGTTTCTCGGTCCGGCGGACGAGGTGGA
>JAKLIR010000180.1 GCA_022709505.1 bacterium
GCACCACCCACCGGCGTCCCTTTATCATTTCGAATGGAACATTGTCAGCGGTAGTCTGCATTATCTCCGGGTGGTCGAGTAAGACTTTCTCGTCTTTTCCGAGCCAACTGGCGCTGAACATGTTCCAGATTTCGAAGCCGTGTTCGCGCCATGATTTCATCCTGACCGGATCCGCGCCGTAAACGATCGCAATATCGCCCGGCAAGTGGAGGCCGGGTGACCAACCTTGAGAGGTTTGAAAGCTTGTTGAAAAGTTTTTCTGAGTCGCCGGAAGGGCCGTTTCAAAGAAAAAAATTGTTAAAATTGTTGTAATTAATGCGCAAATTTTGATTTGTCCGATTTTTTTCATGGGGAATATTATACCATCGAGCGTAAGTTTATCCAGAAATTTCTTTTCTCTATATTGATATAAATATTTTATGGAAACTTGATTTAAATACGGGAATTGAATAAAATTGTCCGGTAATAAGAAAAAACTCATTGCAATATATGATTGAATTAACGGAAGGAGGTGAAGAATGGATAGAGGACTTTACACCGCGACGACAGGGATGCTGGTGCAGGAAATCCGGCTTGATTACATATCGAATAATCTTGCGAATGTTAACACGACCGGATTCAAACAAAACGCCGGAGCGGTGAAATCTTTTCCGCAGATGCTTGTGCATCGGTTGAACGACACCTACTTGAAAGTATCCGGAATCGAGAACAACATGGATTTAAGGCCGATGGTCGGGCTCAACACCATGGGCGCGGTAGTGGATGAAATAGCCACTGATTTCTCGAAGGGCACGATCACGAACACCGAGAACAAATTCGATCTCGCGATCGACGGGGATGCATTTTTCATGGTTGAAACGCCGTTCGGGGAGAGAATGACGAGAGCCGGTAATTTTACCCTTAATGCAAACAACGAACTCGTGACGAAACTCGGATATCGAGTGATGGGGGAAAACGGTCCCGTGGTGGTAAACGGGAGCAACTTCCGGGTTGACGAAAAGGGAGTGGTTTACGTCGGCGCTAAATCGGATGAATATCTCGATAAATTGAAGGTGGTGACGGTCGAGGATTTCAAAACGATAAAGAAAGTCGGGCACGACATGTTCACGGTGCCGCCGGAGCATGAGCAGCCGACCACGGCGACGGAATTCGTTGTGAAGCAGGGCGCTCTCGAACAGTCCAACGTGAACTCGATCACGATGCTCAGGAGCATGATAGACGTGATGAGGACATACGAGGCCAACTCGAAGGTGTTGCAGACGAAAGACAACCTGATGGGTATGGCGGCTTCCGAGATAGCGAAGGTATAGGAAACAGCCGGAAAAGGGTTCCGGCGGAAGACGGAGCAATAGGAAAAACTGAATAAGAATGGAAAAGCCGGGGAAATGAGAATCAGCCGGACTGCACGCAGAGGCTGAAGGAGCCGCCGACCGACGGACGCGGCTCCGACCCAGCGGGAACCGCGACGCCGCCGCGTACGGCATGTATTTGGAAAATTTCCCTCGGTAAATTCCCAAAAAAGACTAAGTCGCCGCGGCGCATCCGCGGCTGATGAATTGGAGGTAATTTCATCATGATGCGTTCTCTTTACACCGCTGCATCCGGGATGATGGCGGAACAATTGAACACCGACAACATCGCGCACAATCTGGCGAACGTGAACACGACCGGGTTCAAGAAATCCCGGATCGAGTTTCAGGATCTGTTCTATCAGACGCTGCGCGAAGCCGGCACGCCCATCACACAGGGCGCTTCCATCCCGGTGCCGTTGCAGATCGGTCTCGGCGTCCGCCCCGTCGCCGAGCAGAAAGTGTTCGTGCAAGGAAACCTGATCTCTTCGGAGCACCCCTATGACATCGCGATAGAGGGGGAAGGCTTCTTCCAGATCAGAATGCCCAACGGGGAGATCGGCTACAGCCGCGACGGTTCGTTCAAGATCGATAAGGACGGCTCGGTCGTGACGGCTAACGGGTACTACCTCGAACCGCAGATAACGGTTCCGCAGAACACGCTGAACTACACCGTGACCGAGGACGGGCAGGTGACCGTGACGTTGCCGGGACAGGTGGATCCGCAGCAGATCGGGCAGATCAGCCTCGTACGCTTCATCAACCCGGCCGGTCTGAATAGAATAGGCGACAACTTGTATGTCGAGACCGCCGCGTCGGGCACTCCGATCGAAGGGCAGCCGTTGCTCGAAGGCTTCGGCTCGATCCGGCAGATGTTCCTCGAACAGTCCAACGTGAAGGTGGTCGAGGAAATGGTGAACCTGATAGTCGCGCAGAGAGCTTATGAAATCAACTCGAAGGCGATCCAGACTTCGGACGACATGCTCGGCGTTGCGAACAACCTTAAGCGGTAAGGCGGGGCCTGAACGCCGGATAAAGGAGAAACACACTTAAAACCGAATAGCGATTGATCGGGGGTTCGATGGGCGGAAAGAAACCGCTGCCACTTATTATAGCAGTGATCGCGGCGACGCTTGTTTTCGCGACGCATGCGACGGCGGCGGGTACGATCAACGTCAAACCTCACGCGGATGTGGCGGCGTCGTTGACCACGGTCGGGGACATAGCCGATCTTACCGGCTTCACCCCGGCGGAAAAGTCAAGAATCGCATCACTTCGATTCATGCTGTCTCCGCAACCGTGCGCCGATTTGAAGATGAACGCGGCGCAAGTGAAGGGCCGCCTCTACAACGCCGGGATCGACACGACGACGGTTCAGTTGAAGATACCGTCGCTTTTCACGCTCAGAAGAACGTGTACTATCGTGTCCGGGAAGCAACTTGTCGAAGGCGGCGCGGAATTTCTGAGGTTGAACCCGAGGGAGGCCGGCGGCGAGTTCGATGTCGAAGTGAAGTCGTATCCGGCCGATATCACTCTTCCGTCCGGGAACCTTGAGATCAAGTACGAGCTCGAAAACTCGAACAAAAAGAGCGCCGGGGCGCAGGGCTTCAAAGCGAGGGTGCTCCTAAACGGGGAACTCAAGAGGGTGTTGTCTCTGACGTCTTATCTGAGGGTGCTGACCACGGTGGCGTCGGCGGCGAGAGATATAGAGAACGGAAGCATCATCGTCGAGGACGACATCGATCTGACGAAAGTGGAGCTTTCAACCGTCAGACCGGGCGCGATAACGTCGATTGAATCGCTGATCGGAAAGCAGGCAGTGCGTTCGATAAGAAGAGGAGACATTTTCACACATTCGTCGGTGGCGGACATAGCGGATATAAATCCCGGAGAAGAGGTTTCGATAATCGTCAGGGGCGAAGGTTTCGAAATCTCGGCGAAGGGGAAAGCTCTTGAAAAAGGATATAAAGGCGAGAAGATAAAGGTGCTGATGGAAAACTCGCGGAAAGTGCTGACCGGAACCGTGTTGGAAACGGGGAAGGTGGAAATCGCGGGTGAATAAAAAACGGGCGGGAAGCGGCGCCCGGTTTGAAAGACGGAGGCGGTAACCATGAAGAAGACGATATTGGCGCTGCTGATAGCGGCGGCGGCGATCGGACTGTCGATCCCCGCGCGGGCCGGTTCGCTGTGGTCCGACACGAATGAGTCGCTGTTTATTGACAGCAAGGCTCTCTACGTCGGAGACATAGTGACGATAGTCGTTGTGGAGAACACGAGCGCTACGCAGAAATCATCCTCGAAGATCAAACAGGATGAAAAGCTCGACAGCAGCGACGGGACCGGGATAATCGGGAAGTTCCTGAACGCCACCGGCATAAAAGGGAGCGACCAGTATTCGGCGGACGGGAATACGACGTCGGGGAACACGCTGACGACGACGATATCGGCCGAGATCATGGAAGTGCTGCCGAACGGGAACTTGCTTGTGGAAGCGCGAAGATCGATGGTGGTGAACGCGGAGACGCAAACCATGGTGCTTTCCGGCGTGATACGTTCGACGGACGTGTCTCGCGACAATAAAATCGCTTCGAGCAGGATATCGAACCTTAACATAAGGTACGAGGGGAAGGGCCCGATAGCCCGGAGACAGAAACCGGGAATATTGAACAAGCTCTTCGATCTCGTATTCTGAGGTGGAAATGATGAAAAGATCGGTCGGAACGGTATTGGCGGCTGTGACAGTCGTGCTTATCACATGCGGCGTTGCTTCGGCGTCGGTCAGGATAAAAGACGTGACGCGGGTCAACGGCGTTCGGGACAACCAGCTCATCGGATACGGTCTTGTGGTGGGGCTGAAAGGCTCCGGCGACGGGATCAGAATGACCAAGCAGACTGTGGCGAACATGCTGCAAAAGCTCGGGCTGCAGATAGAGGTCGGCGACATAAACGTGGACAACATCGCCGCCGTGATGGTGACGGCGAACCTGCCCGCGTTCGTGAGGCCCGGAGAGACGATAGACGTGGTTGTTTCGTCGGTCGGAGATGCGGACAGCCTGCAGGGCGGCACGTTGTTGATGACTCCGCTGAAGGGGCCGGACGGAAGGGCGTACGCCGTTGCGCAGGGACCGGTATCGCTGGGCGGCTGGAATGCGCAAGGCGGCGGCGCGCAAAATACGAAAGGGCATCCGACGGTCGGCAGAATCCCCGGCGGGGCGAATGTGGAGCGCGAAGTGCCGAGCGAAATAACCGTTATCGACGGAAAAATCTTATTCGGATTAAATAATCCCGATTTCGGAATGGCCGCCAATGTCGCGGACGGAATAGACAAAGTATTCGGAAAGGGTTCGGCGAAGGCTATCGACCCGGCTACGGTCGAGGTAAAAGTACCGGAAAAATATATAGGCGATCTCGTGCCGTTCATAGCCGATGTCGGAAACTTGCAGGTCGAACAGGACCAAATAGCAAAAGTCGTGATAAATGAAAAAACCGGAACGATAGTGATGGGCGGAGATGTGACGGTGACGCCGGTTGCGATAGCGCACGGCGCGCTGACGGTGACGATCAAGCCGGTGACGAGTGTAAGCCAGCCGGGCGTGCCGCTTGCGGGCGGTTCAACCGCGGTTACAACGCAGAGGAATGTCAAAGTCAAGGAAAACAAAGTGTCGTTCACGCGGGTTTCTTCCGCGGATATCGTTGACGCGCTTAACAAAATGGAAGTTACGCCGAGCGACATTATCGCGATATTTCAGGCGTTGAAGGCGTCCGGCGCGCTTCAGGCGGATTTAATAGTAATGTGACAATTGGAAAAACGGGAGCGGATAGATGAATTTCGACGGACTGAACGGAATCAAAAATCAATACATCCCCACGGGGTCCGAAAGGCTCGGCTCGGAGGCGGAAAGCAAGCTGAAGAGCATCGAGAACAAGACGTCGGCGGCGAGCGGTTCGACTGAAAAAGAGTTGAAAGCGCTCGATTCCGCGTCGAAGGAGCTTGAATCTCTTTTCGTTTACATGCTGATGAAAGAGATGCGGAAGACAGTGCAGGAAACCGAATTCATGCACGGCGGCCGCGGGGAAGAGATTTTCAGGGACCTCCTCGACGAGGAGATGAGCAAGAAGATGGCGCAGGGTCCCGGGGATGGAATCGGGATAGCGAAAATGGTTTACGAACAGCTTTCGCGTCCGCTCATATCGAAGTTGAAAGCGGAACAGAGCGAAGCAATGCAAATGCGCGGCGATTCCGCGGGCGAACAGGAGAAAGAGATCGAATGAAGGCTCTCGTCCTGAAATTCGAGGGAAGGGCAAGCCCCTATGTCAGCGATGATCTCGCGGACGGCTTAAACGCGATGGGGCATCAGGCCATCCTGCTCGATTTCAGACAATTCGACGAACTTGATAAAGTGGAACAGGCGCTCGAAGTGATTTCCGATATCAGGGCCGCCGTTTCGCAGTTCTATCCGGATGCGGTGTTCGCGTATGGATTGAACAGCTTTTTCAGTTTCGTCCGCCCGGACGGGGTGAAGACGGACCTGTTCAACTTCCTCGGCGTACCGCAGGTTTGCCTTTTTTACGACGCGCCGACCGACCCGCGGGTGTTCGATATCGGCTACCGTACGTACAATCCCAAGAACAATTATTTTTTGATATGGGATCAGTTTTATGTGGATGAAATGAAGAAATACGGTTTCGAGAACAGTTTCTACATGCCGATCGCTTCCAATATAAGAAGGTTTAAAAAACTACAATACAATGAAGAAGACGCCGAGCGGTTCAGCGCGGACGTCTCTTTCGTAGGGTCTTATACGTACAAGAGAGAGCTCATATTGACGCCGCTTCTCGACAATTTCAACCTCGCTGTCTGGGGCTATGAATGGGAAAAGGCGAGGGACGCAAGGTTCAAAAACTGCGTGCGCGGCGTGGCGGACAACGAGACTGAATTGGTGAAGGTGTACAACTATTCGAAAGTGAACATAAATGTGACGGTGGATCAGGGTATCGGAAGCCTTAACATGAGGGTTTTCGACTGCATGGCGAGCGGGGGTTTCCTGATTTCGGACGATAAAGCCGATTTCGACACCCTTTTCGACAAGAAAAACGAAGTTGTGACATACAAATATGCAAAAGAGTTGCCCGGCCTCGTCAGGTATTATCTCGACCACGAAGACGAGAGAATGGAACTCGCGCGACGCGCGAGAAAAAAAGTTCTGGCCGAACATTGCTACCAGAAACGGGTGGATTTCATAGTAAATCTTCTTGAGGAAAAAGGGGCGTTCGCGGAGCCGAGATGGTGGAACGAATATCCGAATCCCGCAAGGAGAATCAACGCGCTTCTCGGAGTTGTCGCATGGCAGGAACTTGAGCCGGGATTCACAGTGGATACTAAGAAGGAGCAGGGAGCTTTACTGGAAAAGGAGGCCGCGTCATGAAATCGCCTTGGTCTCACCTCCACGATACGCTCGAAAA
>JAKLIR010000181.1 GCA_022709505.1 bacterium
CTCCGAGACTCTCGACCCGAAATTGCCGCAAATGGAGGAATTCGACACCCGGAAACTCCTCGAGGACGAAAAAGAACTTCTCGGCCTTTATCTCTCCCATCATCCGCTCGATCCCTATCGCGCGTGGATTTCCCAGAAGGCCGATTTCACCGCCGCCGAACTCCCGGAGGCGGAGGAAAAAGACAGGCGCTTCATCACCGTCGCCGGAATAATCACCCGCGTGAACAACTTCAACAACCGTTCCGGCGAGTTGATGGCCTTCGCGGATATCGAAGATTTCACCGGCAAGATACTCATTCTTCTGAACCCTTCCGAGCGACAGAAATATTCTCAGGAACTCCGACCCGATAACATCGTGGCGGTTAAAGGAAGACTCTGGGCGAAGTCCTCCGAAAAACCGGACGGAACAACCGAAACAGAATACAGGATCATGTGTAATCAACTCGAAAGTTTTTCCGCGGAAGGCCCCGCGCAAGGAAAAAAATCCGCGCCCGTGAAAAGACGCCTTCACGTCAGAATAGCTTCCTCGCAACACGGCGAGAAGGCCCCGGAACTGTTAAAGGAACTGCGAAAACTCACAAGCTCTTTCAGCGGAGACAGCGATGTGATCCTGCATATAGATGAAAACGGCGCCGGCAAGAAGTTCCTGCTCTCAGGATGTGAAGTCCGTTACAGTCAGGAACTGTTCAGGATCGCAAAACGGATTTTCGGCGAAAACAATGTTTGGGTTGAAACCGACAGAGTCTGAATCCGAATACTGATTAATCGAAAATTCACTCGATCACGGGACACTCAACCACAACCCGTTTTCACATGATATTTATCTGGCAATGGGGCTCGGCGGCGTCTATCAGTTCGTGTATCTCGCGCCTCTCGGATTCGTCCGTGATTCTCTCCACCTCGGTGACAGCCGCCCCCGAAGCATCCTCGGCGTGTTTCCATTTGACAACATATCCCGGAACCTGCGCGAACCTGCAGCCGGAGCCGCCGCAGCAGGATTTGTCTATGATCGCATAGCCGAAGACAACGAGCAGGTCACGCCCCCTGAACGGAATCCGCACTTCTTTTTCAACCACGAAATGACCTCCGATGCTTTCTATCGGACGGTCGATTTCCGCATGTGAGTATGCCGGTGACATCCGGAGTTCAGGACAGCCAGCTCGCAACGGAAGGTTGCTCCGTGGCGAGGTCCAATTTGATGTAGTGGTCCACGAAATCTTCGAGGTTCGGGATATGTGAAATCAGGAATATCTGCTGGAAATTCATTTTCAGAGTCTCAAGAAGCGTGAAGAAAAGTTCCCTGCGAGGCTCGTCGAAAGAACTGAAGGGCTCGTCGAGGAAAAGGAACTGGCTCATGGATCCCGAGTGGGCGGTCGCCGCTCGCGCGAAAGCGAGCCTGAGCGAAATCAGCAACTGGTCCACCGTGCCGCCGCTCAGGTTCTCTATGTCAACGTACCCGCCGTATTCCTCGGAAAAGACCTGTATGTTGAAATCGTCGCCAAGCCGCACCTTGTGATACCGGCCTCTCGTCATCTTCGGCAGAATCCAACCGAAATACGCCTCTATTTGCGGAACGAGTCTTTTCTTTATGTCGAGCCCGGTCTGCTGGAAAAGACTTTCGAGTTCTCTGAGTTTGAGGATGAAGGATTCCTTTTCATGTGCTTCCGATTCGAGCGCCTTGACCTCTGTTTCCACGTCCGGAATCCTGTCCAGATCCCTCTGCACGACCATCTTTTCGGATTCGATCTCCTTGATCTTTCCGCGTGCTTCGAGAGAAGCTTCCTCGAGTTCCTTGAGTCTGACTGCGAGTTCGGCAAATCTCGAGTCAGAGCAGTCGATCCCGTGTGAGGCTTCGCGCAGTTCGTAGAATTTTATAAGGTCTTCGTCTATCTCTCCGATTATTTCACGTCTGCGCTCTTCGAGCTTCGCGGCGTTCGAGACTTGCTCTTCTATTCTTGCGATCTCGGCGGTGCTTTGCTCTATCTGCAATTGAAGATTCTCAACTTGCTCATAGATGGACTTTTCTTTTTGTATAAGGGCCGGCTCTTCTTCGTCCGTGACGCCGAGCGTGGCCATGCCCGCTTCCACTCTCGTGATCTGCGTCCTGAGAGCGCCTATGGAGTTGAGAAGACCTTCCGACTGCTCCGAGAGTTGCTCTTTCATCGTCGTTTTTTCCCGGAGCGCGTTTATCATCTCCTCGAGCCGTCCGCGCCGCTGCTGTTTCTCGGAGATCACGTCATCGGGCGACAAAGCGGCGATCTGGACGAAAAGCAGATTGTCTTCCACGAGCCCTCTGAGCGTGTCATATTGGGAAAGCAGGTCTTTCATCTGCGTTCGCGCGCGTTCGAGCTCGCGGATTCCGGCCCTGTCGAGGAACTCGATCGTCCTTTCGAGAGCCGGGAAGCTGTCCGTTTTCACGTTGTCGAACCTGCGTAACAGGTCTTCGATCGAGGTCGTCTCCTGCTTTATCGATTCGAGTTTTTCTTCCGCCTCGTCCACAGCCTCCTTGAGTTCGAAGATTCCGCGTTGCGTGATATTGAAAGCGTACGACTGGCGTTGAAGTTCCTGAATTATATCCCTCGTGCCGCGCACTCTGGTCTGAATCATGATCCCAGCGCCGAGGCACGGGATTATGCCGATCAGAACCGCAAGAAAAACAACGTTGTTCAGAATGAGCGTGAGCACCACGCCGAGTATCAGGAACGCCGCGCTGAATCCGAGAGCGATGTCCCGCGTGCGCGCCTGCTTTTGTTCGGATGTCCTGAGTTGGAGAATCCGGTCCGGGCCGACCTCGTCGATGGTCGAGGCGTCGATCTGCCTGCGGATCCGTTCCTGTTGCCGTTTGAACGCGTTCTCGCGCTCCAGAACCATTTCGAGGTCCCTGCGAACGAGAGTCTTCGCGCGGTCGATCTCGCTGTTCAGCAACTCCACGTCCTTCATCAGATGGCTCGTAAGCCCCCTGAACCGGTCGGCGCCCGCGAATGCTTCGAGAAAGTAGTCGATGGACTGGTGTTCCATCTCGTACTCGCGTATTTCGGACTCCACCGCGGAGATCGCTTCGAGCTTCCGCGTCAGTTCGCTGAGGGCGGTCTCCTTGATCTCGAGTTGGCCGAGAACTTGATCTCTTTTCCCCGCGAGTTCCCTGTACTCTTCGAGAAGTTTGAACTTTTCCCTCAGTTCGCCGAGTCCGCTGTCGCGCAATTCTTTTATGCGATCCTGTTTTTCGGATATTTCACGATGGATGCCCGGAACCCTGTCCGAATCGCGCATCAGCCGGCTGCATTCCTGTTCTATCTGCCTGAGTTGTTCGCGTCTGTTCTTTATGCGGATATCAAGGATCTCGACCTGTTCCGCCTTTCTGCGGATGTCTTCGAGCATCGAGATTGTGGATTTTACAGTGTCCCGCTCCCTGAGATATTCGAGCAGTTTCTGATCGGATTCATTCATTTTCCGGTCGAGCTGGTCCATGTCGCGCTTTCTCGCCAGATAGACTTCGAGAACCTCGCGTTTGTCTTCGAGCCGGGTTCGCACGCTCTTGAAATCCGCCTCGCGATCCTCGCGCTTCGCGGCCGTGCGTTTCGCCGCCTTTTCCATGAACCCCACGCCGAGCATGTTGTTCAGGACCAGCTTCCTGTCCTCGGCGCTGTGGAGCATTATGTCGAGTTCCTTCTGCGCGATGAACATCGAATAGCGAAACTCTCTAAATGAATAGCCGAGGATTTCGTTCACCCGGCTTTCGATCTCGTCCGCGTTAACGGCGATCACGCCGTTGTCCGAAAGTTTGATCATCCTTCCGTCTCTCGTGCCGTCCACTGAAAGGCGGCGGAGGATGCGGTAAGACTCGCGCCCGGAGGAGAAGGTGATTTCAACCGAACAGGTGTCCTGTCCCCAGCGGACTATCTTTCGCGGTTCGCCGTTCTGCGCTTTGGGCGTTCTGCCGAAGAGGCTGTAGCAGATCAGTTCTCCGATAGTGGATTTCCCGCACTCGTTATCGCCGAAAATGCCCGTAAGGCCGCGCTCGGGCATGGTGCGGAGATCGAAGGATTCGAATCTCATGAACTGCGTGGCTTTCAGCGATTTTACTATCACAGCAGTTCCCCGATCTCCTTTTCTCCCATTTCGAGGAGTTCTTCGAGCAGCTTCACCTCGTCGCCCTTCTCGCGCGCTTCATCGATTTCACGCTGCATAAAGTGCCTGAATTCCTCGATCGGCGATCCGACGTGCAACGCCTCGAACTTATAATCCGAAGCGGAATCGACGAGCATCAGCCTGCTGTCTATGTTCACGAACGCGAACTTCTCTTTCAGCTTGGAGAGCAGTTCGCTTTTCTGAAACGAGTTGAAAACGTCGAAGGTGAGTTGTCCGTTGAGGACAATGTACAGGATTTTGTCTTTGTTTCCTCTTCTCGAAAGGTCTCTGAAGGCCGCTTCGATGTCCTTGTCCTCCACCGAACAAGTGAGGTTCACATATTCGAGCTGTCGGGCGGAAGTCCGGATCGTCTGGGGCGGCTGGGCTTTGCCGTCGGCGATTTCGAAAGTTATGAAGCACTTTCGCTCGCGGTCGATGTCGAAGTCGAACCTTTCGAGGCTCCCGGGATATATCGCGGTGAAATCGCCGGCTTCCATGAGTTCGAGCCGGTGCCGGTGCCCGAGCGCGACGTACTGATATCCGCGGTCCCGGATCGGCGCCAGCACTCTCTCGCGGAGCAGTTCGTTGTCAACGTTCAGAAGGTCCTGCCTTCGCGAGTAGTTGCAGAGAAGATATATTCCGATTTTATCTTTAGGCGCAGGTATTTTGCGCGTTTTAAAATCCTCTTCGAAGAAGAAAGTCACCGGGCTCGAGCAAACCATCACCTGAACCCCGTCGAAGTTAAGGTTGACCGTTTCGGGCGTGTGGCCGAGCCCTATGACGTCGATGTACGAAAGGTGGTTGAATATGGAGAGGCTGCAGTCGATCTCGCCGTCTTTGTTGACAACAAGCTCTTCCTGCCCGGGGGTCAACACTATTCTCGTATTAGGAAGCACGTCGTGAATCCGGCCGAACGCCGTGAGCGCCGTGGAAACCGTTTCTCTGTTCGGATGCCGTTTGTCAAAGAGACTGCCCGCGATCAGGACGAGGTTCACGCCGTTCTTTACGACATAATCGGTAAGTTCGTTGAACACGCGCTCGATGTCGCCCGTGCGGATTCTATCCGCGGCGCGATCGAGGTTCGGGAACCGCCGCCCAAGGTGGATGTCCGCTGTATGAACGACTTTGATATTCGGCATTATCTCCCGTCTGCCCGACGGGCTTCTCCTTCAGCTCGCGCCATGGGAACGAGCGTCTTTCACGACACGCAAAACCCCTTTTACAAGCGCAATCATTATATCATCTCTAATTTAATGCGAGAGTATAACATGAAATCAAATATATTTCACGCTCGCGCCGCACTAACTCCACATTTCTCACCCACGTGGGTTGAAATCGGAAAAAGAGACGAGACACAAGACGCATCGAGCGAGAACGAGGGAGCATACTGTTTAGTATGTGACCGAGTTCGAGTCGATGATGCAACGCTATAGATCGCTCTTTTTACGATTTCCCGGATTTTTCAGGTGAAAAATCCGGGCTGAGCATAACTCGGCTCGGACTTGCCACAGCACGCGTTCACGGGTAATAATTCTCATTTGAGCACTAACGCCGGTTCCTCCGGCGGATAGGGAGGCCGATTATAAATGTCCAAAGAAAATGAATACGAAGAAGCTATGGATGATTTGAAGGAATCGCTTAGAGGCTCTCTTTCAAAAACCCGGGAACTCCGTGAGCTCGGCGGCTACTTCACGCTTTTCAACATGACGGACGAGGCGGAATTTCTTTTCAAGAAAGCCTCGGAAATCGAACCCGACGCTCCCGAACCCAAGTTCGCCTCCGCTTCGCTGCTCTATTCCCAAGGCGAATCCGACGCGGCGGAAGAGAGACTGAAACAAATAACCGCCGATTTCCCGGACTTCGCGCCCGCCTTCTCTCTCATGGGGGCGCTGCTCAACGAAAAGGGCGATAGCGAAGCCGCCCTCCCATTTTTGGAAAAAGCCGCGGCTCTCGAACCGGAAAACCCGGACACGCTGTTCAACCTCGGAAATTCTTATGACGACAACAACCAGCCCGATAAGGCGCTCGGCTGCTACAACAAAGTCCTCGAACTCGACCCCGATCACGCTCAGTCGTACAACTCGATCGGGTTGATCCACTCGGATGATGAAAACTGGGCCTCCGCCATCTCCGCTTTCGGCAAAGCGCTCGCCATCGACCCCTCATACTCCAACGCCCATTTGAACCTCGCCGCGGCATACCTGAATAATCCCAACGCATCCGTTGTGGACGCGGAGGACGAGTACAAACTGGCGATAAAATTCGACCCCTACAACGCCGACGCTCATCTCGGACTCGGAGAAATTCATTACAACGACGAAAACTATCGCAAGGCCTTGGAGTGTTTCGAGGAAGCTGTTCACAACGATCCTTCGCTCGTCGCGGCTCACCTGAACCTCGGCAATACATATTACGTCCTCGGCGATCTCGAAGAGGCCGCGACCTCCTTCAAAAACGCCGTGTCCGCGGATAAGGAACTCGCAGAACCACGATTCTGGACCGCGAAAATCAGGCAGAGACAGGGAAAGGAACTCGAAGCCGCAATTAATTACAAGCTTTATCTCACTCTCGACCCGGAAGGCGAATGGGCGCGGGAAGCGGAAGAAGCCCTTAACACACTGAAAACCGATTGGCCCGTGTAACAAAATTCAGAAGCTTCGATTAAAATCAGGTCGGAATCAT
>JAKLIR010000182.1 GCA_022709505.1 bacterium
ACATAAGCACCGCATTACCAACAGTCGCGGCGGCCCGGACAACGGAGTTCCGGCGCCGCGAGCCGGGTTGAAAAGACGGGCGTCCGCAATATACAATTCATTCGAGGAAAGACGTGCGAACAAAAGTCCTATACGTATCGACATACGGAGATGTGAGGGGCGGCGGCGAGATCAGCCTGTTGACTCTGTTGCGGTTCATCGACAGGGACAGGTACGAGCCGGTGCTTGCGCTGCCCGAGCGCGGAGAGCTTGCGGAACTCGCCGGTGAGCTCGGAATACGGTCGTGTTATTTCGAGGCGCCGAGTCTGCGGCATCCGGCGGCGGCGCTGCGCGCTGCGAGGACGATCACCGGGCTTTCCCGGATAATCGGAGAGAACGGGATCGGGCTGTTGCACGCGAACGCGACGGCGCGGAGTGCGATCCCGGCGGGGGTTGCGGCGGCGCTGCGGAAAACGCCGTCGATATTGCACGCGAGGATAATAGACAGCGAAGGGGTGCTCGATTTCGCCCTCTTTTCACTGTTCGATAAAATCGTAACGAATTCGGGCGCGGTGGCGGCGAAATACCGGAGATACGACAGGGCTGGGAAAAAGGTCGTCGTCGTTCATAATCCTGTTGACATTCGGCAATTCCAGCCGGGCGAACGCTCGGAGGCGGTGCGCTCCGGGCTCGGCGCCGGCGACGGGGATATTCTCGTGGGAGTCGTGGGCCGGCTCGTGGATTTCAAGGGGCACCGGTGGTTCATCGACGCGGCGCACGGGATGGCGGCCGGGCGGGAAGCGGCGGGAATAAAGTTCGCGATAATCGGGGACGGCCCGCTGAGGAAAGAGCTCGAGACCCGCGCCTCGGCGGGCGCTGCCGCCGGGAAGATTGCGTTCACGGGCGCGCGGGACGATGTGCCGGAGATAATGAACGCGCTGGACATTTTCGTGCTGCCGAGCGACGAAGAGCACTTCGGGCGAGTCATAATAGAAGCGATGGCGTGCGGAAAGCCGGTTGTGGCGACGCGAGCGGGAGGCGTGCCGGAGATAGTGACGGACGGAGAGACGGGCTATCTCACAGCGCCTCGGGATCCGAGGGCGCTCGCGACTGCGATAGGCCGGCTCGCTGGAGACGCCGGGCTGCGGAAGAGGATGGGAGACGCGGGACGCGCGCGCGCCGTGGAGTCGTTCTCGGCGGAAAAGCACGCTGCGGGGATTCAGGCCGTTTATGAGGAATTGCTTTCCGCCCGCAACCATTGATGCAAGCCGCGCGGATCGCGCGGTGAAAATAATTCAGACCGCGTCTCTCACCGATGCGGGTGAAAATCCGGTTCAAGAGCAAAGGGAGCGCCGAGTGAAATTAGGGATAGACGGCAGGGAGTTTCAGAGTCCCGGACTGACCGGGATAGGGAGATACATTCGCAATTTCCTGAATTGGCTGAGTGAGAACAGGACGGATGTAACGCCCGTCGTTTTTCTGAACCAGAGGTGCCGTTACTCGCCGCCTTCCGGCCGGGTGCAAACGGTGACGATCAACGAACATTTCACGCCGGTCTGGGATCAGGTCAGCCTGCCCGCGGCGATCAAGGCCGGGGGCTTGGATGTTTTCATTTCGCCATACGTAAAGATGCCCTTCGCCGCGGGATGCCCCGTGGTGTTGATAATAAATGATCTGATCCCCTTGCGGCTTCCCGCGAGGGATTCGGGTTCGACGCCGGTGAAGAATGTTTACTTCAGGCTGGCGGCCGAAGCAGCGGTGAAGAGAGCCGCGGCGATCATAAGCATTTCCGAATTCACGAAGAATGAGGCGGTGAGAGTCCTCGGGGCGGCGGAGGAGAAGATAGAGGTGGTGCGGCTCGGGTTGGAGCCGCGTTTCAGGCCGACGCGCGGGGGCGCGGGAACGCTCGAAAAATCGCTCGGGCTCGCGGCGGGCGAGTACATTCTATATGTGGGCCAATTCAGGACGACGAAAAATACGGCCGCGCTGATAAGGGCTTATTCCGCACTCGGCGAAGAGTTGAAAGACAAATACCGGCTCGTGCTCGGCGGCGGCGAGAGCGGAGAGTACGAACGGCTGCGAGCGCTCGCGAATTCGCTCGGGCTCGCGGAGCGCGTGTTGTTCACGGGCTATGTGAGCGACGAGGAGCTGCCGTCTCTATTAAGCAACTGCGCGGTGTTCGTATATCCGTCGTTGTACGAGGGATTCGGGTATCCGCCGCTCGAAGCGATGGCGTGCGGCGCGCCGGTGATATCGTCCGGAGCGGCGTCGCTGAAGGAAATATCAGGCGAGGCCGCGATGCTGGTCGATCCGCCGTCGGCGGACAAGATCGCAGAAGCAATGACGGCGATGCTATCGACGCCCGGGCTCGCGGACTCGTATGCGGAAAAAGGCGTCGAACATGCACGAGCCTTCACTGTCGAATCGATGTCGAAGGGTTTCATGAGAGTTGCGGAAAAGGCTGCGGGGTCGCGCGGAGCGTGATCCGCGCGGCCGGGTTCAGACAAGAAATCTTTTCATCAAATCTTCAATGATTTGGAAAGAAAGTTCCCTCGAATAATCCATATATTCTTGCGGTGAAACATTATTTCCGGGGATTTCAGGTATCGCCACGACGTTTTCCCCGGCAGGACCGGCCTTCGCGAACTTTTCGGGGCTCGGCGTGAAAATGAAATCCATTCTTCCGTATTTGTCCTCCTCGCCCGCGCCGGGCTCGACCTCATCCGAAACGATCGAAACATAGGGAACGGCTTCCGGAAAAGCGGGTTTGAATTCATATCTGAAATGATTGAAATCAATAACTACGTCCGGATTATATTTATTCATGCAATTCAACATGGCGAGAAGGTTTCTATTGGAATAGAGGTCCGGTTCCGTCTCTATGAGAGTCGAATGGCCCATGCCTGAAAAGAATTTTTCGACGTTCTTCCCGATCTCCCGTAAAACCGGATGTTTCTTTGAAATCAGCATCAATATGTTGAGCCGGCCGCTCGAAAAACGTTTCCTCAGCTCGCCCGGTGTCAGCGACGAATAGAATCTATCGATCCTCGACCTCAGTTCGAAGGCTAAGTCCATAATTTCCTTCGAAATCATATCGAACACTTCTATCGCCTTTGAAAACAGCTCGTCACTCGATATCCTGCTGTCGTTCAACATCGGCGCGTACGGATTCTTCCGGAACCACTCGTAAAGCAATCCGAGGTGTCTGGGACCGACGAACGGCGCCAACATACCGGACTCCACCATGGATGAAATGTCCATTGTTCTCATGCACGCGGCGAACAGCGCGGCGTCCGGCTCCAAGAAAAATATCTTAAAGCGCTGGGAAAGAGGCAGCTCATCGCACACCGAGCCCAGCCATGGCAGCAGCACGAAGTATGATGAATCGGAAAGAGCAAGCGACCCGTAAATGGCGAGGGACTTCAAGTCCTGCCGCATGGATTCTATGAGCGACATAACCTCGAAATTGGAAAACGTAACCTTTTGAAAAACAGTTCCGTCGAAGGCTTCTTCGCTCTTTCTTGTTATTATCTGAAAGCCCTTCCTCTGGTCGCCGGCCATTACGATCGTGCTCGTATCCGCATTTTTCACCGCCTCCGCGGATTCCGGAAAATATTTTTCGAGCGCCGCCAATCCATTTTCAAAATTACTCTTAAACATTTCCTCGCGTTTTTCATCCTTCTTTTCGAGGAACTTCTTTTTGGTCGCGACAGCGGGAATGTCCGAATTCGCGAAGAATGTGGCGAGGAGCTTGCTCGCCCAGTTGTATATTCCGAGCTTCTCATACATGCTGATTAGGCTGAAGCACTCTTCCATGGAGATCTGGCCCGTTTTTTGTGCTTCGCTCAGCATCGTATTCGCCATTTGCAACACGTCGATGAACGAGTCGTCCTCGGTGTTCATGCCGGAAAGATCGGGAGCTCCGCCGATCTGTCCGTTGTTTTCACCCAAATTTTCTATGTTCGAAGGTTTTCTCGCCGGGTTTGACATTGCGAGCGCGGCCCCCAAAACCATGTCCGCTTCCCTCTCGACCTCTTTCCAGTCGTCCGTGATTTCCTTTTCATGAAATCTGAGATTGCGCCTGACGAAAGTCTGATGCAACCAGTCCGTATAGTGATTAGCCCAATAGCTGACGTCCACGACGGTTGCCTGATGCGGCTCGAATTCGTGATAAGAAGTTCCCTTGAAATGCTCTCTGCTCGTCAGGCTGAGACACATGATATCGTCCGAGTCGTCAACTATGTGGAAATCGTCGTAGTTTCTGAAAACGTGACACATATAGTTGAAATCGACCGTCCTGATGGGGAGTTTTTTTATCCGGGGCAGCATGAACAGAGGGTGCATGTGGAAATTCCTTACGAGCAAACCGTCGGGAGCTTTCCATATAAGGTGGTTCGGCCACGTTTTGTTGAAATTCGGACTGTTCCAGAAGCAGGCTGTCTCGAAATGATGAAGGTTATCGACCGTAAGTTTCACGAGCTCCCGGGGCGGGAATGCAAGGGCCGCCGGGCCGCCCTCCGCGAGCTTTTTCTCGAATACCGGCAGAACCGCTTCCTGCGCCACTCTCAATCCGATCATCACGACGGCGCGCTTTCCCATTGAAATAATATCCGCAAGCTTTCCGAAAGAGCCTTCTGAAAAAAGAACGTCGGGCGCGAGGAAGATCAAGCCTGTCTCTCTTTCGTTCTCGAACGAACTTTCTATGGCTCTCTTGTGGCTCTCTATCATCAGGTTGATGTTGTCCGATTTTATCTTGAATGAATCGAGGTCCACGTCGTCCACGAATTCGATCTCGACACGGCCGATTTTTGAAATTTCGGGCACAGGAGCGGAATCACGTAAAACTTTCTCGTGCGCTTTTTTGGTGTAAATTTTCAGGGTTGAATCGAAGCGCGAAAAGAACGCGGGAAGATTGCCTGAAGACAGTTGATTGGGTAGCACGAACCTGAGAAGAAGGTCGATGTAGGCATCTCCCCATGCGGCCATTATGAAATGATATTCTCGCGAGGACGGGTCGTTCATTCTGCGCTCTCTTGCACTGCTCCCTTCGCCGGCGTAGCGTCGAAACGCGGAAGGTGAAGCGGCGCTGTCTCAACAACTGCTTCCGCCGGCGTACGTTCTATGTTTATGATTCCTCGACATTTGATTTTAACAGAACGCGGGCGGGCGTACAATAACGAGGGCGGGCAATAGCCTTCGTGTCCGGAAAGCCGGAAAAATTCCTTGAAAGCGTTTCTCGAAGCATCCTTCGAACTTTTTCGCCGCGCTCCCCTACTGTTTCACGGGCGCCCGCCGGACCGTTTCATTAATGGTGGATGAATCGAGGCGCATCAATGTATAATTATTCGATAATTCATGTGTACTATTTGAAAAGCCCTCGAAAGGGCGCAATCAAGAAATTCAAAATCGGTTTCCGCGGGACGCGGACGCCGGCGCGGGGGACGAGATGCCGACCAGAATCAACTTCAATGTCGAAACGCTCGGTAAGTGCAAATATGATTCGCCTGTGAAGAAAGGCGATTTCACGGGAGACTCCGACCGGATATTGTATGAGATTTCGCTCGAGTCCTTCCAACGCGCCAAGACGCGCAAGAGCGATCCGTTGACGATGGAGGTCGCCGGCCCGAGGCGCGAGATATTTTTCGATCCGAATAAGACGCGCGCCGGGTTCGTGACCTGCGGCGGGCTGTGTCCGGGAATAAACGACGTTATCCGCGGCGCAGTCATGACTTTGTGGTACGTGTACGGCGTGCGCGAAATTTACGGTTTCAGATACGGATATCAGGGACTTGTGCCCTGCTACTTCCACGACCCGCTGAGGCTCACCCCGCAAATGGTGGAAGACATACACAAGGAGGGCGGAAGCGTGCTTTCCTCCTCGCGCGGGCCGCAGGACCCCAAAGTGATGGTGAACACGCTCGAAAGAATGGGGATAAACATTCTTTTCACGATCGGCGGCGACGGCACGCAGCGCGGCTCGCTCGCGCTGCACGAGGAAGCGAAGCGGCGCGGGCTGAAGATCGCCATGGTGGGCGTTCCGAAGACAATCGACAACGACTTGTGTTTCATAGAGAAATCGTTCGGGTTCGAAACGGCGTTCAGCGCGGGCGCGGACGCGCTCAAGGGAGCGCACGAGGAGGCGGTCGGAGCGCCGAACGGGATTGTTATCGTGAAACTCATGGGCCGCCAATCCGGCTTCATCGCTGCTAACGCCGCGATCGCTCTGAACGACGTGAACATAGTGCTCGTGCCCGAAGTCCCGTTCAAACTCGAAGGGGAAAAAGGGCTTCTCGCGCACATCGAAAAGAGACTGCGGACGCGGCGACACGCGCTATTGCTCGTCGCGGAAGGCGCGGGACAAGAGTTGATGGAAAGCGAGGCCAAAAAAGCAGGTAAAGACGCTTCCGGTAATGTCAAGCTTATTGATATCGGCCGCTTTCTCGTGGATAGTTTCGACACGCATTTTAAGAAGATCGGACTCGAAGCAAATATCAAATATATCGACCCCAGCTACATCATCCGAAGCGTGCCGGCGAACCCGACGGACAGCGTTTATTGCCTCCAGCTCGCGCAGAACGCGGTGCACGCGGCCATGGCGGGAAGAACGGGCATGGTGGTCGGCCAATGGAATAATACTTTCGTGAACATCCCGATCGCCATGGCGACGATGAAAAGAAACACCATCGACCCGGACGGCCAGCTATGGCGCAACGTGCTCGAATCCACAGGACAGCCCGCTAATTGGGAATGATATTTTCCGGGTCTCCGCGCCCGGGCGCTCAAGGGGGCGCTTTTGAAAAAGCGCCCCCTTGAGAATCCCCCGTAAAACTT
>JAKLIR010000183.1 GCA_022709505.1 bacterium
AACGGAAGTTTGTGATAGTGGCAGAGGGCGAAGTGGGCGATATCCTGCCGTTCGGGGAGTATCCAGTCGCTCGCGCCGCGCGAGACCGCCGTGAACACGACGCCGGTGCGGATCACCCGCGCTTTAAGCGCGTCGTAGAGCGTGGGTGTCGCGCCGCTGAGGTCGAGATTCCCTATGGCGTGGTCTTCGTCCGCCGTTTTCGCGAGCAGCCCGGTCGGCAGGCCGAAAAGTTTGTATCCGTAAACGAGGAGCGAGGTTTCGGTGTCCGTGTAGTCGCGCAGGAACGGTCTTTTGCCGAATCTGTCGAACCAAGCGTTGCCGCCGATCAGATGCCGCGCGGGCGTCGCGCCCGTGGCGAGCGACGCTTGGCAGGTCATCGTCACCGTCGGGAATACGCTTACCGCGTGTTTAGCGCGCCGCGCTTTGCCGAAAATAAGCCCGAAATTCGGCAGCTTGTCGCTGTCCAAGAGTTTGTAAAACACATCCGCGCGCAGGGAATCTATGTTGAACCAAACAACGTTCGGTTTTACTGACGCCATGCTCATTTGCCGGTTGTTTTTCTCCTTGCGCTCAAATCATCGAATGCATAATCCGGCATTCTTGTTAAACGGCATTCATTTTATTCCTAACGGCCCGGCAAAGCAACCCGGCATCGCGGCGGGGATATGTTTTTTTTCGCCGTCAGCGATTGTCGGGAAACGGATGTGTTACCATCTTACTTATTAAATCACAATCGGCTTTCATTTGCGCAAGAGGGACGTTCATAGCTGTGTTTTGAGCGCGAGCGACACGGCGCGAAGGGAGAAAAACATGAAACGGATATCAACCATTATCATACTCCTGTTGATCGCGGCGGGCGCTTACTTCGGATACAACAAATACAACAGCATCAACAAGGCGAAAAACATGCAGGCGGCCTTCGCCCCGGTGTTCCCGGCTTATTTCAAAGCCTTCACCAACAACTGCTACAGGAAGCAGATACCCAAGGGAAAAATGATCTCCGGAAAAATCGTTCCCGTTTACACCAAGGTCAATCACATCAACACCGCGAACAGGGTCACGTTCGACGAGATTGACGCGCTCGTTCTCAAATATCTGCCGCCGGAATCCGTCGCGGGAACCCCGGAAGAAGCCGAAACGATTCTGATTAGGGAGAGCGACCCCTTGCCGCTCAAGGATTACACGTACGGTCTGACGTGTTTCGAGGACCGGTTCTACTTCTATTACCTGAACGCGAAAACCGGCGCGTGTTCGATGGACGAGATGACCGGCGCGCATGGGACTTGTCCGAATTCGATACCGACGAATGAGGCGATGGACAGAAAGAATTTCGGAGTGCTGATCCTCGACTCCGAAGTGCAGGCTTACATTAACTCCAGATGACGGGGTCGATCCGGGCGGCCGCGTGATAATGAGAGACTCCGAATGACCGTCTGCGATTTTCGATTTCTCGGCGATCCTGATATCCGGCGGACGTGTTTTCCCGCTTTGTCCGTCGTGCGGGCGGGGCGTATGTGCGCCCGCGAGTTGCGGAATCGTCATGCGTGCTATAATTAATGGAACATAACGGTTGGAGAGATACACAGGATGGAGAAACTGATCGAGCTTGCGGGACGGGCGTGCGAAGCGGCTGTCGCGGCGGGCGCAAAGGAGGCGGACGCGGTCGTGTCGGACGGCAGAAGCGTTTCGCTGGAGATCGAGAGGAACAGCGTCAAGACGTGTGACGTCGAGTACGACGCCGGCTACTGCGTGCGTGCGATATGCAGGGGAGGGGTCGGCTATGCGAGGGGCCGGGGGCTGGAAGAAGCCGCGGTTCTGGAAGCCGGAGCGGCGGCCGCGGCCATGGCCTGCGAAGCGCAGCCGGACCCGGATTTCGTCGCCCTGCCGGAACCTGCCGGAAAAATTTCCTCACCCGAAGGCATGTTCGATCCCGCCGTGGCGGGCTTCGAGCCTTCGAAGCTCATCGAGTGGGGACTTTCAAGCGTTGAAGCCGCGCTCGGCGTAGATCCCGAATTGATCGTCAGGTTCGGCGCGGGCGCGAGTTCGGCGAAATACGCGCTGGCGAACTCCCGCGGAGTGAGGGTCTGCGAGGAAGGCACGTACGTGTCGTTGTTCTCGATGGTAGTGGCGCGGCGCGGAGACGATGTCGGATCATACTACGATTATTCGCAGGCGCGAGTGCTCGGCGACATCGAGCAGCCGGGCGTCGTCGCAAAGAAAGCGGCGGAAAAGGCTCTCTCTTTCCTCGGAGGAAGGAAGATGGAAAGCGGGGCCTTCCCGGTGGTTTTCGGACCGCTCGCGGCTTATGACTTCATTCGCGGCGTCGTCGGCGCGGCGAGCGCGGAGGAGATTCAGCGGGGGCGCTCATACCTCGCGGGAAAACGGGCAGTCAGGATCGCTTCGGACGTGTTGACGGTGGAGGAAGACCCGTTCGCGGCCGCGGGCTTGTATTCGTCCGCACACGACGGCGAAGGGACTCCGCGCGTGCGGGCCGAACTCATCGCTTCAGGCGAACTGACGTCCTATCTTCATAATTCCTACACTGCGAACAAGGCGGGCGAGAAAAACAACGGGCACGCCTCGCGGGGTTCGTACTCTTCGGACGTGGGCGTCGGGTTCACCAACATGAGCATACGCCCCGGCGCGGAGAAGGAAGCGGATATGATTTCCCGGATAGGGGACGGGCTGTATGTTTTCATGGCGTCCGCCTCTCCGAATCCGGTCTCGGGGCAGATTTCGGGCACGGTGGACTTCGGATTCAGGATCAAGAACGGAGAACTCGCGTGGCCGGTGCGGAATGTCATGCTCGGCGGAGAGGTCTTCGACTGGCTGAACTCGGTGGAGGCCGTGTCGTCGGACTATAGGGAGGAGAAGGGCAACATCATGCCGTCGTTGCTTTTCGGCAACCTCCATGTTTCGGGAGGCGCGTGAGGCCGCGTCGCGCGGCCGGCTATGATAAAGATCGGCTTCAAATTATTCGGTTTGCTCACGGTGATCGTGTTCTTCCCGCTGGTCGGCGCGATCATGGCCGCGCGCACTTCGCCTCCGCAGTACAAAATCAAGACGGAAGTCTTGGACATCATCTATCCCACCGCGCGTGAACACGTCCTCGGCAAATTCTCCCGCTTTCTCAGCGATATCGAAAATTGCCGGCATCTGAAATCGAAATTCGAAATAACCGAAATCGAACTCAACGCCTATTTTTATTACTTCATAAGCGAAAGGCTGAAAATACAAGACGTTTCCATAGCGGAAAACCCGTACATTTTCATCCGGCCCGGAGAGATGACTCTCAGGCTGGACATACCCACGAAAAGTGCGCGCGAGCTTCTGGACAACAAATTGAAGGGAATGCAGCTCGACGAGAACTTGAAGCTTCTCTCTCATCCGGCGGGGGTGGGATCGGACGTGGCTCTCACTTTCGTTTTCAGCCTGCACTGGGTGAAAGGGTATCCGGTGATCTACCTCGAGCGGGCTTACGTCGGAGTTCTCCCGCTGCCGATCCCTCTTTTGCTCGCGGATTATCAGAATCAACTGAACGACAGCCTTGCGTCGTTCATGGACAAGAATCTCGGCGCCGCCCCCGTTTACGTCAAGCGCATTTCCCTGAACGACAAAGTGATCCGCGTGAACACGGAACTCAAGATGACGCGGCTTCAGGCCGAGTTCTGCGATTCGGCGCGGCTGAACAAATCGAACCCCGCGCTCATGAGCGCGCTCCAGAGCAGAAAATGCCTGTACGGCTGCACGCAAAAGGAATGGAACGAGCTGAACGGCTTCTACGGGAATCTTTCCCACATGGGAGCGGGCGATCTGGATGTCGCGAGGATCATGAAGGCGAGCGCGATTGCCGCGAAGATGAAGGAACGCGACGAATCCGCGAGGCTTGAGCTTCTGAAGAAGAGCATCGAGGAAAAAAAGAACAGAAGCCGGGACGGGCAGAAACCCGATGTTATAATTTACCCCGAAGAACAATAGGAGTCCGGCGCGACTCGGCGCCGAAAATCATAACCGGTTTTTCCGCCGGCGGTGTTGCTGCATGGGTCTCGAAACGAAACATTTCAAAACCTCCGGAGAATGTCTCACCTACCTCGAAGCGGGAAGAGGGGATGTCGTTCACATAGCGCACGCAAACGGATTTTCCGCGGGAGTTTACGAGCCCATGCTGCTCGAACTCGCGAAGGAACGCCGCGTGCTCGGCCTGAACATCTGCGGGCAATGCGCTTGCGACGAAAAGGTCTGTCCGAAAGCGCCGAGGCGGATAAGTTCGTGGCGTCAGCTCGCGCGCGAGATGCGCGTGTTCCTCGAAAAGGAGTCCGGCGGGCGTCGGATCACGGGCGTCGGGCATTCCATCGGCGGCGCCGCCACGCTGATCTGCGCCGTCGAGGCGCCCCGGCTGTTCAAAAAAATAATTCTCCTCGATCCCGTGCTTCTCGAACCGGGACTCGTACGATTTATAGCTTTCATGAATTTGATAGGGCAAAGGCACAGAGCGCCGCTCGCCGTGAGGGCGAGGAAAAGAAAAAGCTCGTGGGGCTCGCGCGAGGAAGCGTTCGAGTATTTTAGGGATAGGCCCTTATTCGGCGGCTGGCCGGAGGAATCGCTTGCAGCCTACGTGAAATACGGCGTCAAGGACTCCGCGTCGGGCGGCGTCGAACTCGCCTGCCCGCCGGAGATGGAAGCACAAGGCTTTTCTTCGTATCCCACCGATATCTGGCGAAGAGTACGGAAACTGCGCGTCCCTGTCTTCCTCGTCCGCGGCGGCGAATCGGATACTCTGACAACGCGAGCGCGGGACCTTTTCATGAAGCACCTGCCCGGCGCGACGCTGATCGAAATTCCCGGCGCGGGGCACCTGTTCCCCATGCAACTCCCGTATGAAACGGCTAACATTATCCGCGACTTGTAGAGCCGGCGCCCGGCCGCTCAAGGGGGCGCTTTTGAAAAAGCGCCCCCTTAAGAATCCCCCGCAAAACTTTCACTTCCGCAATGCCGCTCAAACAACGCGGCATTGCTTTTTCTTCGTTACGATGCTCCGCGTCGGAACGAGGAAATCCCGTGAAAGCAATTCGGCGCTCTTCCCGAATTGCGCGAGCGAAAAGTTTAGGAAGGATTCTCAAGGGAACCCTTTTCAAAGGGTTCCCTTAAGCCGCCGGAGGCACAACGGTACGCGGCGTTGCGGGCGCTTGATATTCACCCCGGACTCATCAATAGCGCGACGAATCCGGATTCAAACAAACGGGATTCGCGATCAATATTTTATTTTGAGGGCTATATCGCCGGCAAAAGCGGGGATGGGAATCGTGATCCTCTGCTTATCCGCTAAAAGTTCGCCGCGTGAAACGGTTGCACCGGTCAGAGTGTTCGTCCATTCATATTTCCATTTTCCGCGTCGGGAATTTTCGATATCGATTTCCGCGCCTTCGATGAGAAACGGCCGGCGGCGCTCATACCAACGGCAACGGGCGTCCTTGACCCACGCGAGTGTCACGCGCCTGCCTCTCAGAACAAACGCCTTCAGCGGCCTACGCCCCGGATACGTCGCCGTCGCTCCGCCGGATACGAACGCTTCGGCCGGGAAATCGACGTCGCGCACGAAGGCGGCGATCGGCGCGAACTGCGAATACAGGTTTCTGCCCGGCACGAGATTGTCCCACCACCACGACATGCCGGTGCCGATGCTCTCGGCGAAAATACCGGACCACAGAAAATCGTGGAAGCCGATATTTTTGGGATCGTATTTCATCGTCTCCGCCGGGCCGCGCCAGTCAACGCCCACTTCGGCCGCGAGAACGGGTTTGCCGAACCTGCGAAGGTAGCGCGCCGTCTCGGGGATTCTTTCCGTGAAATCGATGGCCTGAAGAGGGTAGGCGGCGTAGATGTGCAACTGCGTGAAATCGATGCCTTTCGCGCTCCACAGCGCGTCCGCGAGCCCCGGTTTGTTCATGTCGGTAACGACGCTCGTTGAGATTAGATGCCGGTTGGGATCGAACTTTTTCAGAGTGAGCGCCATTTCCTCATGCCAAGCCGCGACGACGTCGTCCGCCGGCCGGTCGGCCGCGTTGACTTCGTTCCACAGTTCCCAGCACATCACGTTCGGCGACCATCCCCAGCGCGCCGCTATATAGCGGAGCCTTCGCTTGAAGAGAGATTTCGCCGCGGGGTCCGTGAAGAAGCCCTTCGCCTCGGCGATCGGGCCGCCGTTCGCAGCGTTATAGGGGTTGTATATCCATTCCGGGTTAGTCGTGTATGAAAACGGGCCGTGGTTCTGGATGCAGAGCATGACGTATATACCGAGCGACGCGGCTTTCCTTATCACGTAATCGAGCTGCCATGCGCGATCCATCCGCAGCGAGTAGTCGCCCGCCGGCCCGCCGGCCCATTCAAGCGCGAATCCCCACGTGGCGAACCACACGCGTACGAAGTTGCCTCCGTTCGCGGCGATCTTTTCAAGCCAGTCGTCGTAGGCCGCCGTCCCCCGGTTGTCGTACCACCCGAGGTTCTCTCCAATCGCGAAAAACGGCGCGCCGTCGTCGAACTGCAAATACCGAAAATCTCTGCCGCTCACCCTCAGGAATCCGTGCGCCGCGCGCGCGGCGGCCTTCACTTTGAACTTTTTCCACGCACCCTTTTTTGAGCCGGACGGCGTCTCAGCGGTCCAGCGCCACTTCCATTCCCCCTCGACAGTGGGAGGGAAGCGCACTTTCCAGACGTAGCCGACCTCCGCCGAGAC
>JAKLIR010000184.1 GCA_022709505.1 bacterium
GTATCCATAAGG
This sequence comes from bacterium, assembly GCA_022709505.1. Taxonomy (GTDB): domain Bacteria; phylum UBP15; class UBA6099; order UBA6099; family UBA6099; genus JAKLIR01. The sequence continues at coordinate 13 of JAKLIR010000184.1, forward strand.
AAAAAATATTTCGTCGTCCCGATCCTTGAAAAACTTGCATCTCTTAAAACGCCTGATTGCATTTCCGTTCTCGGTTATCTGAATGAACCTATATTTTTCGGGAGTTTTCAGGGCGCGACCGGGGTCGGCGACCCTAAGCTTGGAACAGCGCTGGTTTCATTCGCGATAATCAAGACCGACGAGCAGTCGAGGTTCGTGCGTCGCGCTTTCGGCGAAAGCATCCATGAATTAGGGCACCTTTTCGGGCTCGACCACGATCCGCATTCATTCTGCGTAATGCAGCAAACCCGCGATCTCAGCTCACTGGATGCGCGAAGCTTGAAATACTGTAACATGCACATCCGGCTCGCATACGACTATCTCTTGGGTAGAGGCGTGAAACTGCAGCCGATTGATGGCTTCATCGAAAGGCAGCCCAAGGCGTCCGAAGCGGTCGCGCCGCCGGCCGCACCAGCCCAGCCGGTTTCCCCTCAGCAACAGGCCCAGAAGGAAAAAGCGGACAAGAAGCCGCCGCAGTTTTCAGACGTGTATCCCGGAGACAACGCCGTAATCAGCGGAGACATTGGAACGATAAGAGCAAGAGTGACCGATCCCAAAGACGGCGTCGGGGTCAATCCATCCTCCATTTCGCTTCTTCTCGACGGGATTAGAGTAGATGTTCAGTTCGACGAGCGGCGGTCCGAGATCACGGCCTACGCGGGAAAGCTCGAACCCGGCACGCACACGCTTCAGATCGACGCCGCGGACCGTGCGGGAAACACCGCTTTCTTCTCCGGCTCGTTCACTATCGAATGATCGCGCGGCCGTCGAAAGCGCGGTTTTCACATCCTCACGTAATAAAGGTTCGCGCCCCTCTGAACCACGACGAAGGCTGATTCCTGCGCGGAGATCATGAGCATGGTTTCCCTGAAATCGGACATCTGTTTGATCTCGCGGCCGCCGAGTTGACGGATGATATCGCCGGGCTCGACGCCGATCTTCGCCGCGGGACTCGCCTTTTCAACCTTCGTCACAACCACGCCGTCGGTGGAATAAAGGTTGTAGCGCGCCTGTTGCGTCCTGTCGATGCCGGAAACCGTCAAGCCCAAAAGGTCCTTAGCGAGTTCGTCCGCCCTATCGACGGGCAGCGCGACCATTTTCAGCCGCGCCTTTTTATGATCGCCTTCCCTTATGTATTCTATTTCCGCCGTATCACCCACGAGATACCCGCTCGATTTGTTCAGGAACTCTTCGAGGTTGGTGATTTTCGCGCTATCGATGGAAACCACCACGTCGCCGGTTTTGAGTCCGGCGCGAGAGGCCGGGCTGTCCCTGAATACGTCCGAAATGAGAACTCCGCCCCCGTCCGCGCCGAGCTTGCGGGCGATCTGCTGCGTGAGCTCCTGCGCGCGAAGCCCGCTCCAAACGTTTTCGATTTTTCCGTATCTGATCAAGTCCGCCACAGCGCGCATCGCCCTGTTGATCGGTATCGCGAAACCGATCCCGTTCGCTCCCTCGTAGATCGCGGTGTTTATCCCGATGACTTCGCCGACGAGGTTCACGAGGGGGCCGCCGCTGTTGCCCGGATTGATCGACGCGTCCGTCTGCAGGAAATCATTGAACACTTTGCCCTGATCCGTGCGGATAGACCGGCCGATCGCGCTCAGCACGCCGGTCGTTACGGTATGGTTCAGCCCATACGGGTTCCCGATCGCGATCACCGTCTCGCCGATCATCAGAGAATCGGAATCGCCCGTGCGCGCCGCGGGCAGGCTCTTCTTAACGTCTATCTTGAGGATGGCGAGGTCGAACTTCGGATCGCCGCCGATCACCCTCGCTTCCGCCACCGTCTCGTCCGGCAGAGTTACCATTACCTTGGACGCCCTCATTATTACGTGCTCATTAGTGAGGATGTAGCCCTTCGGGTCGATTATAACTCCCGAACCGAGCGTCTGCTGTTTATAGCTTTGCGTCGGGAACTGATTGAAAAAGTTATCGAACAATCTATCGAAATTATCGTCGTTGAAAGCGCCGAACGGATTAATCGACCTCTGTACGATCTTCTCCGTGTTGATGTTCACAACCGCGGGACTTACCTTTTCAATAGCGGCCACCACCGGCGTGCGCCTGATCGCGAGCGCCTCCTTGTCGGTCAGCGGCGTCGCCGCCCGTATCGGCTGTCCGAATATGTCTTTCGCCCCGCTTATCGCTTCCGCAGCTTTCCCGTTGAGATATCTTCCGGCGTGGGCGCCGAGCATGAACCCGCCCCATAACACCGCTCCGATCAGAACCGCGATTTTCACGTTCCTTTTCCGAATCGTTTTATTGTTCATATTTTTCAATCCTTCTCCTCGAATGTCCCGCGGGTGCGCCTTCTTTATGTTTATATGGAATCGCCGCGCTCCCACTTTCGTCCGCCATCTATATTTTCAACAATTCACTGTAATACGTATAATCCGTACACACAACATTCATTTTAGACAATCGATCTGATATTTTGGAGATATTCTTGGATTTTAACCCGAATCCATGCAATTGATTCGGATTAATTCCGAATCCGTCATTCGGATTCGGGAGCAATGATTCAGAGCGGATGAAAAGCAAGACTGAAGGAGTATTTTTGAAGTGAGCGTACCGAGATGTACGTGAACGAAAAAATGCGACGACAACGAAGCTGTTCGCCGCTATGAACATTGCATTGGATTCGGCGCACTATTGACGAATCCGGGTTAATAGCATCTTGCCAAAAGCAAAACCATTTCATGAACCGGTATCGCTGGAAGAAAATATTTAGTGGGATAAAATCAGTTAGTCTTATTGCTCTCGGATCTTTCTATCTGTTGTTTTTTAATGAGATCGCGAAGGGCTTCGAGCATTTTGCCCGCTTTTTCGTCGCCGAGATCCATCGCCTTTTTCGCATCGTAAACCGCCTCGGGGTTTCGTCCGAGTCCGAAGTTCGCCACCGCCCGATTCCTGTAATAAACTGCCGTTTTCGGGTTTGCCTTTATGGCGTCGTTGAGCCAATCGAGGGCTTCTAGATACTTTTTCTCCTGAATTAGATAGACGGCGTAGTTATTCTGGATGTCGGCCACATCGTTCGAGCCTTGAAGATGGATCTGGTTAAGATCGTCCTTGAGCGAAGCCTCGTCCAATGTCTTCGGCGGGGCGGACGCACCCGAAGCTGTCTCGTCGCCCGGTTTCATGATTCCGAGACGTTTCGACGTTTCGACGAGTCCGTTTTTCGCTCTCTCGTTCCTCGGGTCTATGGCGAAAGCGGCGGCATAATGTTCGAGAGCCTTATGATAACTTCTATCGAAAAGATACTCATCGGCTATAATCACATGCCTTTCAGCATCCATGTTTTCCGGGAATTGCTGATTTTCCTTTTCCGTTTCGGGGGCGAAGGAAACAGCCGCCGTTCCGGCGGGCTTCGCTTCGGGAGAAGGCTGTGGAACAGGCGTCGGATGCACTTCACTCGCGGACGGAGCGGTCTGTTGCTGGTTTTGCTGAGGCGACGGCAATGCGGTTATAAGCTCCGATTTCGGAGCTGTTTCCTTTGCACCCGCGGGTGAGGTTTTTCCGCTCTCGTTTTGTGTTTCAGTCTTTTTTCCTTTTTCAACCGGCGGTACGGTCGCCACTCCGGGGGCGATCCCGCTCGTTCTCGGAACTGATTTCAGCCCATATCTTTGTTTATCGGGTTTTTCAGATTGTCCGGCGTTTTGCTTTTTCTCTTCTTTTTTGGGCGTATCGGCCTTCTCTTTCGATCTTTCCTTTTCACGCTCGGCCTTTTTCTCAACTGCAACAGGGCGCGGGCCCGCTTCTTCTTTCTTCACCGAAGTTTCTTTCGGCTTTTCTTCTATTTTCGGTTTTTCTTTTTCTGTTAGCACTTTATGTCCGAATCTCGGCTTGGATTCGGATGCCGCCGGCGTTTCCTTCTTAGGTTTTTCAGCCGCGGCTGCTTCTTTTTTCGGAGTCTCCGCGACAACGGGCGGAGGTGTAGGTTTCTTCTCCTCTGCTGCTTCGGTCTTTTGTTCTTTCTTCTTTTCAGGTTCCGGTTTCGGCGTCTTTGTTTCAGGCGCTACCTTATAGCCGAACCTTGATTTAGGTTCGGATGCCGCCGGCGTTTCCTTCTTGGGTTTTTCAGCTTCGGTTGCTTCTTTTGTAGGAGTCTCCGCGACAACGGGCGGAGGTGTAGGTTTCTTCTCCTCTGCTGCTTCGGTCTTTTGTTCTTTCTTCTTTTCAGGTTCCGGTTTCGGCGTTTTTGTTTCAGGCGCTACCTTATAGCCGAACCTTGATTTAGGTTCGGATGCCGCCGGGGTTTCTTTTTTCGGTTTTTCCGCTGCCGCGGTTGGAGACGTCAGTTTCTTATCTGTTTTATTTTCAGATTTTTTTTCTTTTTTCTTTTCGGATTCAAGCTTCCTTTCGGAAGCCCTCTCCTGTTTTTTCTTCATGGCAAGAGTAGGTTCAGAATCAGTTTTTGAGCCGTCGTTTTTCGCGGCGGTTGATTGTTTGGTCTTTTTTCCGGGTATTTCCGGGGTGCCGTCCGATGAATATGAAACGACGTTTTTCTCGGGTGAAACGGGCTTTTCCGCGGGCGTTGTGGAGGGCGGAGGCGCTGGTTTTTCGGTTTTAGAGACCGGTTTCACATTGGTTTCGCCACTGTCGCGAGAAGTTACCTTGTATCCGAATTTCTGGGAAGGGCCTGACTCGGAAGAGGAAAGCGCCGGGTTTGCCTCGTTCCTTCTGGGCGCCTTTGCGGCAGCCGCTGGGGACCAATCAGCGCCGCCCGGGAGCTTCAACTGATCGCCTTTCAGGAGTTGGCTTACCGTGTCATCCGGGACGAAATTGCCTTTCGCGGATGTGTTGGAAACCTGAGTTAGAGTGAAGACGCCTATTTTTGCACCGGCCCGCCAAACTTCAAACTGTTGTCCGTTGGCGAGTCCCTGAGAAGCCCCTTTGTAAACAACGCCGAAAAGCCTGTCCCACGCCGACCCGATCTCGATTTTCTGAGTGGATTGGGCGGCGGCGGCAGTCGATAATGCAAGGATCACGAGCAATACCGGGCTGATACGTCTGATGAGTTTTCTTAAGATGTTCATTTGTATTCGAGAAACTCTTTCAAAGGCGGATTAACGTCGGGTCCCGCGGCCGGAGCGACGTTTCCGCTCGCGTTCGCCGAAGGTTTCGATCTCAGGTCCATTATCCGCGCTGTAATGAATATCAGCAGATTTGTTTTTCCGATCGTCGTTTCCTTGCGCCTGAATAGAGAACCGAGCAGCGGCATTTTGCTCAGTACGGGGACCTTCGCGTTCCTGAAAGTCTCCGTCGTCTGAACCAACCCCGCGATGACAATCGTCTCGCTGGATCGAATCATGATATTCGTGTCAACTTCGCGCTTCGTGGTGATCGGTGCGTTTGAAGCGGCCGTTCCTCCGAGAGATGCGAAGCCCTTGAGGCTGCTGATCTCGGGAACTATGTGCATTTGAATGACGTCCTTGTCCAGAACGTGAGGCGTCACCTTGAGAGTTATGCCGATGTTCCACTCCTCTATATTGGTCGTGCCGAGGGGGACCGCCGCGCCGCCGCCCGCCGCAACCGCATTGACGCCCACGGGGATGGTTTCTCCAACGTGTATGTTCGCCGTCACATTGTCCATGGTCGTCAATTTCGCGTCGGACAGCACGTTATTGTTTCGATCTTCGAGCAGCCGTTGCCAAACAGCGCCGAAGCTGTTCAAGCTCAGAATTCCGTAATCGATTTTTCCTCCGGGGCCGAGAGGCGTGTCGATCTTTCCGGGGGAGCCGGTCAAACTGGCTTTCAGAGACCATTCGGTCCCGAGGACGTCGTCGTTATTCCGCGACGTCTCCACGATCCTCGCTTCAATGAGTATCTGGGGAGTTTCGGTGTCGAGCTTTTCGATCAGTTTCCTGATGTTTTCCACGTACTGCGGATAGTCCACCACAATGAGCATCGGCGGTTTTCCCATCGGGCCGGCGTTCCTGTCCCTCTGGAAAGTTTTGATCCTTCCCTCCGGGCTCGCGAAGCTTTCGAGTACGTTCACCAACTGGTCCGCGTCCACGAAGTTGAGCGAAAAAATCTCCGATATCATTTCGTCTTTCTTGAGAGCGATTTTTTCCTGTTCGTCCCGCGCGGTTATTCTGATTATGTTCCCGTCCTGTTGAATCTTTGCGCCCGCGGCTTCGAGAATCACGGTGAGCGCCTCTTCGAGAGTCACGTTGTTCAACCGGAGGCTCACTGTCCCTTTGACGGACGGAGAGACGATTATATTCAGGTTGTTTTGTTCCGCAAGCAGTCTGAATATATCCGTAACATCCGCGTTTTTCAGGTTGAGTGTGATAAGAGGATTGTACGGCAGAGTCAGCCCTTGCGGCGTGTTCTGCGTTTGCTGCGCCATTGCCGCGACCGATGATAAAGCCATCACCGCGATCATCGCTGTTATTATTCCTAAACGCCTCATCGACTGCTTTTCCTCCCGGATATTTTCAGAAGAAGTCGCCGCACTTCCTTTTCGTCATCCAGCAAAGTGGCGGCTTTTTCGAGCTGCCGCGCCGCTTCCTCCGTCCTTCCGATCTCGAGATTCGCTTTTCCGAGATAAAACCACGCGATCCCCGATGACGGCTGTTTGCTTACGATTTCCTCGAGTTCGACTATCGCCGAACCGTAATCTTTCTTAAAAATGAGTTCTCTCGCGAGATTGCCGCGCGCTTCAACGTA
>JAKLIR010000185.1 GCA_022709505.1 bacterium
GCTCTCTCGGTGGATGGTCGAGCCCGATATTGAGCTTTCCTGAAAGATACCGGCCCGTGATGGAATCGGGCGCTGCTTCAATTTCCTCAACTTTTCCCTGCGCTGTGAGTTTTCCGCCGAGTCTTCCCGCGCCGGGTCCGATGTCAACTACATTATCCGCGCGCCTGATGGTTTGCTCGTCGTGTTCGATTACTATCACGGTGTTGCCGAGGTCGCGAAGTGTTTCGAGAGTGTTGAGTAGCCGTTCGCCGTCTCTCGGATGCAGCCCTACGGAGGGTTCGTCGAGCACGTACGTCACTCCGGCGAGGTATGTTCCTATCTGCGCCGCAAGACGGACTCTCTGGTATTCGCCGCCGGAAAGGGTTTGGGCGAGACGCGAAAGTGTGAGATAACCGAGCCCAACCTCCGCGAGAAAGCCGAGCCTTTTCATTGCTTCCCGGAGCAGGCCGCCGCCAATCTTCATGTCGCGTTCCTTGAGCCGCAGTTCGCCGAGAAACTCCGATAGGCTCGTAACCGGCAGCATGGCCAGATCGCCTATGCTTTTCCCTCCCACTTTCACAGCGAGCGATTCCTTGTTGAGTCGCATTCCGCCGCAGTCGGGGCAGCCTCCTGTTACGAGATATCTCTTCATCTTCTCGAGCTCGCGCTCTGATTCCGAAGTGGAAAGTTTTTCTCGAAGAACACCCAGCACGCCTTGGAAGGCCGCGCTCGCGAACCGCCATCGGCCTTGCGAAGAGCGATATCTTATCCTGTGTTTTTTTCCAGTCTCTCCATGGAGGAGGAACTCCATTTCGCTCTCGTCGTACTTGGAAAGGGACTTATACGGATCAATCCCGCGGCTGTCGAGCGCGGCGGTCAGAAGCTTGAAATGGTATGACGTCTGGGATCGCGCGAGGGGGATTATCCCGCCTTCCATCACAGACAGCCCGGCGTCCGGAATAATCGCACCGACGTCGAAATCCTCAACCGCGCCCATGCCTTCGCACCGCTTGCACGAGCCTGCGGGATGATTGAACGAGAACATCCGCGGCTGGAGCTTGGGAATGCTGAACCCGCAGTTCGGACATGACATCCGGGTGCTGAAAACGACATCCTCTTTTTTGTTTTTATCGTGAATGACAATAGCGCCGCCGCTCTCCTTCGCGCACGTCGATAGAGAGTCCTGAATCCGTTCACGGTTCTCCGGGCTCACTTCCACCCGGTCAACCACGAGTTCGATGTTGTGTGTCTTATAGCGGCTGAGTTTCATCGGCTCGTCGGTCGATCTGAGTTCGCCGTCCACCCGGATTTTCGTGTAGCCTTTTTTCGCTGCGTCTTCGAAGACGTCCTTATAAAATCCTTTTCTCCCGGTCACGAGAGGCGCGAGGATCATCACGAAAGCCCCGGCGCGCGATGAATACAGGATGTCGGCGATCCTCTCCGGCGGCGCGGACCGGATCTCGATTCCGCAGTCGGGGCAGTGAGGAACGCCGACCGCCGTGTAAAGGAGACGCAGATAGTCATAAATTTCCGTAAGCGTTCCCACGGTGGAGCGGGGGCTGTTCGGCATACCTTTCTGGCTCACGGATATGGCCGGGGAAAGCCCCTCGACGATGTCCACGTCGGGCCGCTCCATCTCCACGACGAACTGGCGCGAGTAAGAGGAGAGAGTTTCGAAATAGCGTCTCTGTCCTTCCGCGAAAAGGGTGTCGAAAGCGAGCGAGGTTTTGCCGGACCCGCTGACGCCGGTCAGCACCACGAGAGAGTCTCGCGGTATCGTGACGTCGAGGTTTTTGAGATTGTGGACGCGGGCGCCCGCGACTTTTATTTCGTGCATTTCATACTGCCTTTTTTTCTGTTTGTTTTCTTTCGATATTAGTTAGCATGTCCCTGAGTTTCGCGGCGGTTTCAAAATCGAGCGCGTCCGCCGCGGCCCACATCTTTCGCTCGAGTTCCGCCGCGATCAGGGCGGAATCGCCTATGGATTTGATGCGAGCCGCGTCTTCCGGAACGCCGGCGGCTTTTTCGCTCGCGCGGTAGCCTGAAGTCTCGAACCGTTCCGCTACCCCCTTCGTCACGCTTCGAGGTTTAATGTCGTAGCGCCGGTTGTACTCGATCTGAATCGCGCGCCGCCTGTCGGTTTCCTGAATCGCCTTTTTCATCGATTCCGTTTCCCGGTCCGCGAAAAGGATCACCCTTCCATTGATGTTTCTCGCGGCGCGTCCGATCGTCTGGATCATCGTAACGTCCGAGCGAAGGAAGCCTTCCTTGTCCGCGTCCAGAATCGCCACGAGCGAGACTTCCGGAAGGTCGAGCCCCTCCCTCAGTAGGTTGATGCCCACGAGCACGTCGAAGTCTCCCCTGCGTAGGTCGTAAATGATTTGAATACGGTCGAGAGACTCTATGTCCGAGTGCATGTAGCGCGCGCGGATATTTTTTTCGAGAAGATATTCGGTGAGGTCTTCCGCCATCTTTTTCGTGAGGGTTGTGACGAGAGTGCGTTCGTTGCGCGCGGTGGTTTTTTTTATCTCGCCGAGCAGCGACGCCATCTGGCCTTTCGAGGGTCTGATCTCGATGCCGGGGTCTATGAGGCCGGTCGGTCTGATGATCTGCTCGACCACGCTGCCGCTGTTTTGAAGCTCGAATTCACTCGGCGTCGCGGTAGTGAAAACCACCTGCCTCGCTTTCTCCACGAATTCATCGAACGTGAGCGGCCTGTTATCGACGGCGGAGGGGAGCCGGAACCCGTAATCGACGAGGCTTTTTTTCCGAGATCTGTCGCCCGCGCTCATCGCCCTCAACTGAGGCAGCGTCACGTGAGACTCATCTATTACGATGAGCAGATCCTCGGGAAAATAATCGATAAGAGTGAAGGGCGGTTCTCCGGGCGCCCGGCCGTCGAAATGACGCGAATAGTTTTCGATCCCGTGGCAGAAGCCCATCCCGGTGATCATTTCGATGTCGTACATCACGCGCTCCCAAAGCCTGTTCGCTTCGAGTTCCTTGCCCTGCGAACGGAGTTCTGCGTGGCGTTCTTCGAGTTCCGTTTTTATGTTAGCAACAGCTTGTTCGAGCCGGTCTTGTGAGAAGACGTAATGCGTGGCCGGGAAAATCATAATCTTTTCCGGAGATTGAAAAACGTTTCCGGTGTATGGGTCGCGGAGTGTTATTCGTTCGAGCTCGTCTCCGAGAAATTCGAGTTTGATCACGCTTTCACGGTCGGACGGACTGATTTCCACATTGCCGCCTTTGACTCTGAACCTGCCGCTTTCAAGTTCGTCGTCCGTCCTCGAATATTGCATCTCCACGAACTTGCGCAGGAGTTCGTCGCGGTCCGTCTCCATCCCTCGCGACAATTCGAGGCAGACGCCGCGGTATTCGTCCGGCGAGCCGAGTCCGTATATGCAGGAAACGCTCGCCACTATTATCACGTCCCGTCTCAGGAGCAGCGCCTGCGTCGCGGCATGCCGCATCCGGTCGATCTCCTTGTTGATGGACGCATCCTTTTCGATATACGTGTCCGAGTACGGAATGTATGCCTCGGGCTGATAATAATCGTAATAGCTTATGAAATATTCGACGGAATTTTCAGGAAAAAACGCCTTGTATTCGCTGCAAAGTTGAGCGGCGAGAGTCTTGTTGTGAGCGATCACGAGAGTCGGCCGCTGGAGCTTTTCGATCATCTTCGCCACCGTGAAAGTCTTGCCCGATCCGGTGACGCCAAGAAGGGTGGTGAACTTCTTTTCCGAGCGCACGCTGTCAACGAGCGAATCTATCGCCGCCGGCTGGTCCCCGCTCGGTTCGAAATCTGATTGCAGCTTGAAATAATCCGCCAACGAACTCCGCCTCCGATGTATTAATATAATTAAAGGTATTAACTAATACAAATATTTCATGGTTAAATGAGGCTTTTCATTTTTTCAGCAGTCATAAGAGTGAGATTTTCCACGGTTTATTTTGAAACCATGCGTTTATAGAATGTCTCGAACCATTGTGATATAATGCTGAAATAATTTGCAGGCGCCTATGTTGAAACGAATTCTGATAATAGACGATAAAGAATCCATCCTCGAGATTCTCGGTACCGCGCTGACATCCGAAGACCGCGCTATCACCACGGCCGCAACTGGCGCGCAAGCGATCGAGGCTATCGACGGGGAGGAATTCGACATCGTGCTTTGCGATGTCCGCCTGCCGGATATCGACGGGACGGACTTGTTGAAGAGGGTAGTCGCGAAAAACCCGGCCACGGCCGTGATCATGATTACCGCTTACGGCTCGATACAGAACGCCATCGAATGCATGAAATACGGTGCTTTCGATTACATAACGAAACCGTTCAACCTCGACGAGATAAAAGAGGTTGTCAAAAAGGGGCTTGAGCGCGCGGGTCTTGTGAAGGAAAACATGAAGCTTCGCGCCGAGGTGGAAAAGAAATACGACTTTTCCGGAATCATAGGGAAAAGCAAGGCGATGCAGGACGTGTTCGAGTTGATACGGCGGGTGGCGCCGTCAAAGGCGTCGGTTCTGATAACCGGGGAAACCGGGGTCGGCAAGGAACTCGTCGCGCGAGCTATTCATTACAACAGCCACATAGCCTCCGGGAACTTCGTGGCGTTGAACTGCGCCGCCATCCCGGAGAACCTGCTTGAGAGCGAACTGTTCGGTCACGTGAAGGGCGCTTTCACAGGTGCGATCGCCACGAAAAGGGGCATTTTCGAAGAGGCCGACGGCGGCACGCTTCTTCTGGACGAGATCGCCGAGCTTCATTCGACTCTTCAGGCAAAGCTGCTGAGAGTTCTCGACGAGGGAGCGGTGCGAAGGGTGGGCGACAGCCGGAACATCCCGATAGACGTGCGGCTGATTTGTTCCACTAACAAGGACCTTCTGCAAGAAGTAGAGCGCGGCGCTTTCAGACTCGATCTTTATCACAGAGTAAAAGTTGTGGAGATACACATACCTTCGCTCAGGGAGCGGCCCGAGGACATAAAACCTCTCATGGATTTTTATCTTGAGAAATTAATTCAGGAACACAACAAACCGGGACTCGAACTGACGCCGGAGGCATTCAATCTCTTGCTTGCTCACAATTGGATAGGCAACGTGAGGGAACTCGTGAATGTGCTCGAACAAGCGGTGCTTTTATCGCGGGACTCAAAGATAGACGTCGAACAACTGCCCGCGCTTACCAAAACCAAGGAAATCAATGTTTGTCCCACGGGTTTGCTAAGAGAAGAAACGCTCAGGAAAATGCTCGACCAAGTGGAGAAAGAGATAATCACGCACATATTGAAGGAAACGAGCGGCAACCGGAAGGAAGCGGCGCGCAGACTCGGACTGAGCGAGCGCGCACTTTACTATAAACTCGATGAACACAACCTCAAATAAGCGGCGGGCGGCGCGCCCGAACGCCGGAGGCGACATGAAAAAAACGAAAATACTTTATATGCTGTTCGTGATATCAGGCATTGCGTTGATAGCGTCCTCCTGCGGTGGGCCGGTTAGACGTGCGGACAAAGCGTGGGGCGCAGCAGCGAGAATGCTTGTCACAACCAAGGACGACCCGTGGAAGTACGCCGAGGCGATTTACGCGTTCGGCCCCCGGTTCCCGGTCGTCGATTACGTTACACAAAAAAGGACGCAGGCTCTGATGCTTCTTGCATCGGGGCAGACACCGGGACTTATCGCACAGGACTCGGACGGACCTTATTTCACTGATAAGACGACCGACGGCCGCATCGTTCAGGAACACCGCGATCAGGTCGTCGCGGATCTCATGACTGCTCAGATAGATCCTTTCACCGGCTTTGTGACCCCCGACGGCGACGACGTCGAAATTAAACGGTTCTTACTCAGGTCCATGGCGAAAATAGATCTCGATAAACTCAAATCCGGCGACAAGGTGATACCCGGCGCGAACGGGAATGAACTCGGATGGACCTTGATCGCATTTTCTTTGGCGAGCCTGACGATATCCGAATGGAACAACGAAAAAGAAGACCTCGTGAAATTCGACGATTTGATGAAGATCGCATTGGGAAGGCCGGTGGAGTGGGGTTCATACAGCGGTTTGATGGAACAGAGGGGAATCGCCGTCGCGCTCTCGGAATACAAGAGGTATCGCTTTGCGGAGCAAACGGCGTTGTACGAAGCGTCCAAGAAGAAAAAGAACGGGAAAAGGATGTCGAAACCTTCGAAGGATAAAATCGAGCTTAAAGGTGTGTGGAAAGAAGCGCAGAAGCACGTTGACGGCGTTATAGCGCTGATGAAGAAAAATCAGGCTGAAGACGGCTCGTTTTCCGACAAGTGGTATTCTAAAAAATCAGTGCCGAAGGATGTCGAGCAACAGGTTTTATATACCGGCATGGCGCTCGATTATCTCATGGCCGCTCTCGATGAAGACGGGCTCAATGAGCCGTGGGTCGCCAAGACGGTTAAAATTCTATCCCGCAGAGTGGTGAAGAACAGGTTTTTCCTGTACGAGAAGCCATGGGCTCTTACACATGCCGCCCATGCCTTGCAGCAATATAGCGTCCGCGTCAGACATGCGGATCAAACTCCCGATTGGGCTCTCAATGACCAAAAGAAATCGGGATGTTGCGACTGAAAACATCAAGCCGAATCTGTCACTTGGATTCTGCGCACTATTGACGAATCCGGGATCAATCAATTCATAAGCTTGATTACAACGACTC